>JAIVGW010000438.1 GCA_020201415.1 Lentisphaerota bacterium | reverse complement strand
GATCACGCCCACTACCAGATTGCCGTCAGCCCGGCGGGCGCGCTGCTCGATCGGGACCTTGGCGTAGATGAGGCTGGATGGAATCTCTGGGACTCCCAAGCCGAGGTAGCCACCCACAAGGGCGACGGCTTTTGGGCGGTTGAAATGCTAATTCCCGTCACTGCCTCGGACAACGACCCCCTCCACCAAGTCATCGGCAAGCCGCCAACCGGGGGCCTCCCCTGGTTCTTCAACGTCTGCCGCCAACGCGTCCGCGACGGCGACGTCGAACTGTCCAGCTACTCTCCCGTTGTCATCGGCGATGGTGATTTCGATGATCCCAGGTATTTCGCTAAAATCGCTTTGAGGGGAACAAACAAAAAGGCGAGAAGAGCGAATAAGCTGGCGAACCAGGAGGATTTGAAGCAGGAAATGGAAGGGGGGAATAACGACAACGACGATAGCGCGGAATGAATTCTGATGATTCAGGGCCTGCCCAGCGCTGTCTGGAGTTTGGATTCCCGCGCCGTCTATGACTTGAATCGCCGGCCTGCAACGCGCCATGCTTCACCATAGCCGGAGTTGCCTGCGGGCGGGTGTTGGAATGAGCAGTCGGCAATAAGCCGACACTGCCGGGGTGTGGGGCCTTTAAAGGTGTTGCAGCAGAATCCGCAGCCCCAGGGCGATCAGGATCACGCCGCCGGCGATTTCAATCCGGTTTTCAAAGCAATGGCCGAAGTGATTGCCGATGTAGGCGCCCGCCAACGTCATGATAAAGGTGATGATGCCGATGATTATTGCGGGTGTGACGATGGCCACGTCCAACAACGAAAGGCTGAATCCCACGGCCAGGGCGTCCAGACTGGTGGCTATTGCCAGGATCAGCAACATGCGCAGGCCCATGCCCTGGTGGCCGCGTTCGGCCTTTTCAATCTTCACGGCTTCGTAAATCATCTTGCAGCCGGTGCCGGCGAGTACGCCGAAAACAATCCAGTGATCGATGGCGGTAATCCAGCCGCGCACCCCATGTCCGGCGCTCCAGCCCACCAGCGGCATCAGCATCTGGAAAAAACCGAAGGCCAGGGCCATGCGCAGAGCATAGGCCAGGTGCAGGCGCCGGATGGCATAGCCACCGGCAATGGCAATGGCGCAGGCGT
This sequence comes from Lentisphaerota bacterium, assembly GCA_020201415.1. GTDB lineage: Bacteria > Verrucomicrobiota > Kiritimatiellia > JAAZAB01 > JAAZAB01 > JAIVGW01. The sequence goes on along the minus strand of JAIVGW010000438.1, from coordinate 817 downwards.
CCATTGATAGACCGATGGCAATTGTGACGACTTCCAGAAACTTCATGTATGTCCCCGGATATAGTGGCGTACGGCGTCAGGATCGGCATCCAGGATCGTGCGGCGCTCGGGCAGGTTTTCCAGGGCTGCCAGGACCGGATGGGGCGGGGGTGCATGGCCGAGGGCGTCCTTGATGGCGTCACTGAATTTGGCCGGGTGCGCCGTGGCCAGGCTGATCATCGGCTCGTCGGGGTGCAGGTGCTGTTCGGCCACATGCACGCCGGCGGCGGTGTGCGGGTCCAGCAGGTATCCGTATTGCTCGTGGTAGCGTCTGATGGTCGCCAGGGTGGCGGCGGTGTCGGCGGACCCGGCGCTGAAAATAGCATCATCGGGTGTGGCGGCAGGCAGGTTAATCGCGCCCGTGCGGGCGAACTGACGCATCAGTTTGTCGAGGCCGCGTGCGTCTTCATGCAGCCGGTAGTAAAGGTAACGTTCGAAATTGCTGGCGACCTGGATATCCATAGAGGGGCTGATTGTGGCCCTGACCGGGCTGGCGCGGTAGATGCCGGTCTGGAAAAACCGGGCCAGAATGTCGTTTTCATTGGTGGCCAGCACCAGCCGGCGCACGGGCAGTCCCATGCGCCAGGCCAGGTAGCCGGCGAAGATGTCGCCGAAGTTGCCGGTGGGTACGGCAAATCGCACGCCCGCGGCGCCGGTGGCGTCCATTACCCGGAAGGCGCCGTAAAAGTAATACACGATTTGCGCCAGAATCCGTGCCCAATTGATCGAATTCACCGCTCCCAGCGCATATTCGTCGCGGAACGGCAGGTCGTTGAGC
>JAIVGW010000187.1 GCA_020201415.1 Lentisphaerota bacterium | reverse complement strand
GTCCGGAGCAGAGCCAGACGTCGCCAACCAGAACATTTTCAATTTTCAATTTTTGATTGCCGATTGAAGATGAAACTGTCATGGCCTGAGCCTCTGATGAAGCCTTCAACGGATCCAACTTCACAATCCATTTGCCGTCCTTGTCAGCAACCGCTTCCTGAGTCTTTCCGGAAAAGGAAACCGCGACCTTGTCCCCCGCAACAGATGTCCCCCAGACCGGTAGAGGGATGTCCCGTTGCAGGATCATGTTGTCGGCAAAAAGGCCATGGAGCGTCAGTGCTTCGGCGCCTATTGCTCCACCGCATGGGAACAAAATTGCAAGATACATAAAAGCGTAAACAAATACGCGGTTCATAATATTCTCCTTCAAAAGCTGAAAGATTACATTTGTCAACTAATATTTATATATTTACTGACTGACCCTTATTTCTCTTAAGCTCTTCTGCATGCCGCAGGCATGCTTTGGAGTGCGGCGGCTTGACGCCGCTTTGAGCCAATCAAGAAAGCGCTGTCGAGCCAGCGCACTCCAAAGCGCTGCGCGCAGGAATTATAGGCAAATCATCCTTATCTTAGCGCCATTCAGACGTGACCCTAATTCCGATGACCCATGATGCTGTCCGTCTCATTACTCAACCCTCCTGTTCCAATTTTGTTTATCCACCCGGACGTTAATTATGCTGCGTGAAAAATCAGACATCAACTAACTATTCCATCACCGGACCATACGCCGCGCCGCCAAAATTGGCCCGTACTAACTGATAATCCTGGCTTGATGGATATATTTCCCACAAGCCCGAGTCCTGATGATAAACGGCCCAATCCGCTTTCCCGTCACCATCGTAATCAGCCGGCACCGGCACTCCACCTGTAGTTGCCAGCACGGCATCACCCCATGTATAATACCCCGTCGTTGCCAGTGAGCCGGAAAACAACACTTGCCAGTATGCAGTGCCAGGTGCATATATTGCCGGATCGGCTAAACCATCACCGTCGTAATCAGCCGTGGCCGGCATATACCCGAATCCACCGAAAGTCCCGGTCACGAGCGGTTGATAGTCTATGCCGGATAGACTAATTGCCCAGAGACCGGTTATCCGATCATAAACAGCCGGATCAGCTGATCCGTCCCCGTCATAATCCGCAACCACCGACCGGTAGTCCGCCCCCCCAAGGGATGTATCAGATTGGGCATACTGTCTTGATGACGCCAGGCCCAGCCAGTATCCATCAGCTTCGCGATAAACAACCGGGTCCGTCAGGGAGTCACCGTCAAAATCACATTGCGCCGCTGTGAAACCCGGGCCGCCCAGCCGGCATTCGCCCAGGCAACCGCTGGATGTAAATTCAACCAGCCACTGCCCGCTCACACGATCATATCCAGCCAAATCCGTGATGCCATCCCCGTCGTAATCACCCGGCGTTGGAATCCAGTCGTCACCACCACCTTCCACTACCAGCCCCTTTTGATAATCATCACCCGAAAGTGCCACTACCCATAAACCTTCCAAACTGCTATAGACGGCTGGATCCGCCTTGCCGTCCCCGTCATAGTCACCGGCAACGGGAGCAGGGAAGCCTGCATTCTTGAGGATGGCTACGGGAACATCCGCCAGTTTATTGATGATCTGGTTGTTGAGGTAAAAAAGGTTGGTAGGATGGGATATCCCGCACGAGTTCGTATACTGGCAGATGTTGAAAAACTCGTCGTGCAGCCAATAATTATCAATATAATTGATATCACCATAGGTACGGCATCCACCGGTGTCCTTGCCGTAGGGCAAGCCATTGACGAGACTAGGGATGATCGAATAAGGGAGGGGCGCCAGCAGGTTGGGAGGCGGACCGAAGTCAAACTCACCGCTCGGGTTATCGAAAGACACGTTGTTGATCAATGTGACATAACGACTGCCGCCATCGGTATAAAATGTATTGCCGCCCGCCTTGGGTCTTTTGCCGA
>JAIVGW010000437.1 GCA_020201415.1 Lentisphaerota bacterium | reverse complement strand
CAAGTTGAGCGCCTGGCATCTGGCGCGTGAATATGGTGTGAATGCGGTGTTCGGCGGCCATTATGCTACGGAAACCTTCGGGGTGCGCGCGCTGGCCGAATGGCTGAACCGGCGCTTTGGCCTGCGTGCCGAATTTGTAGATCTGGCGACCCCCTATTGAATCATTTGTCCGTGCAACCGCATTTCGCCAGCAGAACGCCTTTCTCTGCGGTATGCGGCACACAGCGTACCAGCCGCGGCAGATGGGCCGATCGGCACATGGAGCAAACGGCGACCTGCGCCGGCAGGTATTCACCAGTCCAGCCGGACAGGTTCCCCTGCCGGTCGGCTTGTTCCGCCAGAACCTCTACCGTGCCGCCCACCCATTGTCGGGCAAACCGATGGCGCAGATCAGTACCCAGCCGTCTTAATCTGAGTTGTCTTTGAGTTTTCACTGGTTCCGCTATCTGTCCGGACATTTCAATGGCGGCGGTGCCGGGGCGCGGACTGTAACAGAATATGTGCAGATTGCTGAATGACAGGTTGCGGACCATCTGTTCGGTGGCCTGTAAATCACGGTCGGTCTCGCCTGGAAAGCCCACCAGTAAATCAGTGCCCAGCCCCACGCGGCCGAGTTTCTCAATGGCGTAGGCGGCCACACGCGCATATTGGACGGGATCATAACGCCGGCCCATGCGCCGCAGTACCTTGGCGGAGCCGCTTTGCAAGGGCAGGTGCAGGCTGCGGCACAAGATTTTGGAATCGGCCATGAAATCAATCACGGCTTTTTCAACTGTGGTGATTTCAATGGAACTCAGGCGCAGTCGTTGCAATTCGGTTAATTTTGATAGTTTTTCCAGTAGCTGGATCAGATGCATTCCGTGATAATCATAGCAGCCCAGATTGGCGCCGGTGAGCACGATTTCCATGTGGCCGGCGTCGAGCAGCCGTCGGGTTTCCTCGAGAATGGCGGCGGGCGGCCGGCTGCGGGGCGGGCCGCGCAGACTTGGGACAATGCAGTAGGCGCAGCGGAAATCGCAACCGTCCTGTACGCGCACCAGGGCGCGTTTGGTTTGGAACAGAGGCATCGGACTGGTTGAGTAATCAATAGGAGCGGTGCATCCCAGTTGCGGCAGAAGTACCCTGTAATCCAGTTTGTCTCTCTGACGCAGCAACAGGTGGCCAGGCGCCATGAGTTTTTTTCGGCGCGGGAGGTGACGGCACAGCCATGGATCACACAGATGTCACAGGGGGTGCCGAATGGCACAGTCCGGCAACCGGCGGCCACGGCGGCGCCCCGCATGGCGGCAGTCTCGGCTTGATTAAGCCGGCACCCCAGGGTTTTGAATGAAATGGTTGTCATGTTGGCATCCAGATGATATATTCTAATCTCCGGCTGGCAAGCTTTAACCTTGTCGGCGCCAAGTGCCGTGCCTGTCGTCAGTCCGGCCGATCAACCCCATGCTGATGGTGGTACACTGCTCATGAAAAAGAAAATTTACCTTTGCGGCCCGATCATGGAAGAACATGCCGGCGTTGCCCGTCAATGGCGGCGTACCGTCATGCGTCGTTTGGGCAGGAACTACGAACTGTTGGATCCGATGCGCCGCAATTTCAAGGACCGTGAGGTTGACAGCGCCAATGAAATTGTAGAATTTGATCTTCAGGACATCCGCGATGCGGACATCGTACTGGTCAACTACAGCAAGTCTTCCGTCGGCACGTCCATGGAGGTGTTTTACGCCGCCCATGACTTGGGGAAGTTCGTAATTGCCTTTGCGCCTTTCAGCTTCCAGGATTGCTGTCCATGGATGGTGCGTTTTTGCACAAAAATTCTACCTTCGCTGGACGCATCGCTGGAATACATCCGTAATAATTTTCCGTCCCAGTGACGCCAACTAACCATGACTGACGCATGAATACCGGGATTACAGACATTTTGCAGAGCACGGGCCTGTTCAGCGACGAACAGGTAGGGCTATTGTTGCAACAGAAAGAGACCGCTTCCATTACCCGGCGGGTGCTTGATCTGGAGCTGGCCGAGGAAGAGCCATTTCTGCGTGCTCTGGGAGAAACGCTGGGGTTGCCGTTTGTGCGCCTCAACGATGTGGCCGTGGCGCCGGAAGTGTTGACCGGACTTCCGGCCAAGGTGGTGTTTCAGCACAATGTGATCCCGTTGAAAAAAGAGGGTGCCGTGTTGCAGGTGGCTGTCAATGATCCCTTTGATGCCGCGCTGCTGGACGTGTTGCGCATGGTCTCAGGCATGCGGGTGCGGCTGGCGCTCAGTCCGGCGGCGGACATTGCCCGCGCGATAAATCGTTTTTACGGCGTCGGCGCCGATACCATGGAACGGCTGATGCAGGACAGCCGCATCGAAGTTGCTACGGATGAGTCCCTGGCGAAGGTGGATTTAAATGAGTTGGATCAGGAAGCCTCCATCGTTAAGTTTGTCAACCAGATCATCTGGGAGGCTTACAAGGACCGGGCCACGGATATCCACTTCGAGCCGATGGAGGATGAACTGCGCATCCGCTACCGGGTGGACGGCGTGCTGCATCAGACTTCCATGCCGCCGCAGTTGAAGCGGTTCCAGGCAGCCATTGTCTCCCGGATCAAGGTGATGGCCAATGTGGATATTGCCGAGAAGCGTTTACCCCAGGACGGGCGCATCAGCCTGACGGCTCACGGCGAGGAACTGGATATCCGTGTCTCGACCATGCCCACCGTTTACGGCGAAAGCGTCAGTTTACGCCTGTTGACCAGGGGCAGCGGTCTGCTGGGGCTCGACAGCATCGGGATGGACCGGCGCGATGAACAGATCATGCGTCGCCTGATCTGCAAGCCTCACGGCATTCTACTGGTGACGGGCCCTACCGGTTCGGGGAAATCGACTACGCTTTACGCCTGCCTGCATCATATAAATACCATCGACAAACGGATCATAACGGTCGAGGATCCCGTGGAATATGAAATCGCCGGGGTGTATCAGATCCATGTGCGCCCGGAAATCGGCTTGAGTTTCGCAACCGGTTTGCGCCATATTCTGCGCCAGGACCCGGATGTCATCATGGTCGGTGAAATCCGCGACTTTGAAACCGCCGAAATAGCCATCCGCGCTTCGCTGACCGGTCACCTGG
>JAIVGW010000186.1 GCA_020201415.1 Lentisphaerota bacterium | reverse complement strand
CCAGAACTCAGGCGGAGCCTCATACACTCCCCCTTCCAGATAAACCGTATCGCCCGGACGCAGAAACCGCAGCCCGCGCGCGCGCGCCAGTGAATTCCAAGGCCTGTCCGAAGAAAGCCCGTCATGGGTATCGGACCCGTTCGGACTCACATAAAAGATGTTGCGTTCATAAGGATAAGGGCCGCGATCCGCGCCGCCCGGCCCGGTGCCGCGAAAACGCGAATTATGCTGTAAACGAAAATCCAGGTTGTCCGGATCCGCGAATTCCACGTCCGGATCGACTCCCGGCTCCTGCATTAAACGTATATTGTCCCGCGGCGTGTCGATTTCACGATGATAAACATTATGGCCGCCAATCAGTGAATGATGAAAATTAAACACATGCCCGCCATCGACGGCCACGGAATATTCGGCGCGGCCGAATTCGCGCACATTGTCGCCCTTGATGTATAGATCGGCGCCGCCATTGCCCCAGCCCAGACAGCGGGTAATTGACGATGGCCCGCTCATGGTGCCATACATGCGGATGCCATGCACACGGCTGTTGTGCGCCTGACTGTCGCGGATGACATCACGATTGGGATGAAACGCCAGGATATTGCCGCCCTCCCCGCAGTATTTCGAATAATTGGCATGCGCCCGACAGCGCTCCACCAAATTGCCGCCGGCGGCATCGCTGCGCAGGCAGATACCGCCGCCATTGAAATAGGCAACGCAATCGCGGACCACACAATCCGTGCCCCGCGCCAGCATAAGCCCCCAGGCTACCCGGAATCCGGGGTTGGAAGGCAGCTGCTCGGCATTGCTGAACCCGGTGAACGCCAGCCCCTCTATGACCACGCGTTGCGGGCGTTCCAGATACAGTCCATGCGTTGGAATCACCGAGATCGTATAGGCATGGCGCTGGGGTGGCTGCAGGTCGGACGTGGATACGTACAACTTCTGATTTTCGGCATCGTAATGGAAAGCGCCGGGCACAAACTCCAGTTCCGCCGGATGCGGCAGGCTTTCCAGAATGGTCAGCGTATCCAACTCATTCACTGCCTGCGGTTCACGGGCGAAATCCGCGGCATAAACGAACCGGCGGCCGGGCACCTTGACAAATGCCGGCGCCGGGAGGTCGCCGCGCAGCACCACCGTGCCGGGCAACTCCGCGCGAATCACCGTAGTCTGCGCCAAACCACCGAGATCCTCGCGCTGGGCATGGCCGAAATACTCGCCGGGCATGATAGTCAGTATATCGCCCTCGGAGATCGCATCCAAACCGCGTTGAATGGAGGCAAATGCCGTCGTACGGCTCAGGCCGTCATTGGCGTCGTCGCCCCGCAACCCGACAAAATATTCCCCGGCCTGAACGGCGGCCACTAACATCCCGCCAACCACGGCCATCAGACATAACTGACGCAGCTTCATGTCGCCTCCTTGTATATAATGGAATTGGGAATTATAATTATCACACAATGACGCAGGGCGCCAGAACTAATCACGTTGACAAGGTTCGCAACGAGTGATATTTAACTTTTCAAAAAGTTGATTTTAAAGTGACTGGCGGCAAAAGGACTAACCGTAAAATGATCGATCTGCATACTTCGCGCCTGTTCACGCCGTTTACCCACAGTGAATCCGGGTTGACTTTTCACATCCTGACTGAAAAGATCGCGCCGCTGCAAAAGGGCTTTTACTTTGTCAATGACAGCATGAGCGCTGATGGCCGCTATCTCTGGTTCTGCTGTGCCCATCCGCCGGCGTTGGTCAGGACCCTGGCGGTCGTCGACTTACAGACCCAGGAAATCCGGCATTTCCCCGAAACCCAGTTTTCGGGTGAATCGCCTTACATCGACGCTGCCACCGGCCATGTCTATTGGTGCGTGGGCAATGGCATCTGGCAACGCGGACCGGGCCAGAACGATACCGCCCAACTGGTCAACGAGCTTGCGCCACAGGCAGCCAGAGGTTATGGC
>JAIVGW010000185.1 GCA_020201415.1 Lentisphaerota bacterium | reverse complement strand
GGTATTAAGCGTTCCATCGGCATTGAACCGCGCGAGATAAGGCATATCCACGCCATGCACCTGTTTGAAATCGCCGCCCGCAATCCAACCGCCGTCGGGCGCCTGAACGGCGGCTGCAACATGGCCGTTATCCGATATGCGCGCGTAAAAACCCGGATCGCCGGCGCCGGTGACGGGATCAAGCACCGTTATGTTGCCGGCGGGCTGCCCGTTAACTGAGGTAAACCAGCCGGATACGGCAATTTTTCCATTGGTCAATACCGCCAATCCAGTTACCACATCATTCAACTGCGCGTTAAACCCGGGCACCAACGCACCGCTCGCCAGGCTGACTTTGGCCATGTAATCGCGGGCGCCGGCATAATTGGTGAAATCACCCCCCACAAACACACCTTCTGGTGTGACCGCACAATCTATGGCATATCCATCCACATCATTGGTTATGCCACATGTAAAATTTGTGTCGGCTTCACCCGTATTGCGATGCAAACGTGCGAAAGTCAAACGTTCAGCGCCGCCGATTTCCTCGAAATAGCCGCAGGCATACACGTGATCATTGTAAATTCGTAATTGTGAAATCATACCAAATGGATCAACACCATTGGTGAAGACACCGGGAATGGCATCACCGGTATCAAGTGAAACCTTGGCCAGTCCCGCGCGTGCCTCACCGCCAATATCATAAATCAAGCCGCCGGGATATAAACCGGTTTCATCCAGCGCCAGCGTATAAATCTGCGCAAATCCCGATGTCGGCCCGTTGGTAAAGCCCGGCGCCGCAGCGCCGGTTGCGGCATCAAGCCGTGCGATGAACGACCGGTCCTGCCCGCCGATGTTTGTGAATGAACCGCCGGCATAAAGTGTGGTTCCATGAAGAATTAAATCGCCAACCGGCTCGCTGGGCGCGGGATTGAATTCCGTCATTAACGCGCCGGTAACCGGATCCACTTTGGCAAAGAAATGATGTGGTGTGCCGGCAATATGTTCAAATTGGCCGGCAAGGTAAATGCCATCCGTCCCCGTCAACGCCTTGGCCACAAAGCTGTCCGGCATCGGCATCCAATCAGTATCCAGGGATCCGTCCGGGCGCAGCCGTGCGACATTCGGACAAAGCTCGCCATTCACAAGTTCAAAGCCACCGTAAACCAGCAGATTACCGGCTGCATCAACGGTCAGCCCTTGGGGGCCCACCGGAATTTCAAAACCGAAATTGGTACCCACCACCGTAATGGCGCCCTGCGCCGACGCCGCACCCAGCGTCATGCCCAGAACCCCCGCTATCATCAAACCAACCAATTGACGCTTGAGTCGAGTTGACATACTATGATTTCCTTATTTTTTTATTCCCCGTTTCACGCCTCTTTGAATTTAGCCGCATACTGAAACCCGCGATAGAATGCGAGATCAACCCGGGACAGAGCTTGCGCTCCCGTACCACCCGCGCTGCGTCCGGATCCCGGATTATTCAATCTCATTATATTCCAACGTAACAAATCGCATATCAAGAAAAATCATCGCAATTTCATATCATGAATACTAGGACAACTACCATGGTTCATGCAATCAATTTCCCTGTCAGCGGGTCAGCGCTCCAGGGCTGCGTCATTCTCGGGCAAGACGGCTCGGTCGGAGACCTCGCCCTACCATTTCATAAGCATTTACCGTGGGTAGGGCAAGCCCGCCGGGCGAGCCGCCGAGAATGACGCAGCCGTGGTCAGCGCTCGGCGCGGCAAATTTCTTGCCCAGGCTAAAAACGAGCACCGCATGAGTCATTAGCGCTGCGGCTTCTACCTCTACCACGCCCATCACAATGGCGCCAGCGATTGCTACGCCCTTTTCGTAGAGGAAAGGACGACGGCGGCCAACATGTCCAACCGGCACCCAGCGACACAGCTCTCTGTAACTGCTCAGGTATTCAGATGCCTGAATGGCACCCGCGCTTTTTGATAAAATTTTATTATTCGCAAGACAATGA
>JAIVGW010000436.1 GCA_020201415.1 Lentisphaerota bacterium | reverse complement strand
GGGAACGGCCTGGGCAATGCGGCCATGTATGGGGTGGAGGATGGACGCTGGTACATCCTGGGTGACGCCTTCCAACCGCTGGTGTGGGGCGAGGTGTTCGGCGGGCCGGGTCTGATCCCGGTGGGCGGTGATTATGACGGTGACGGCGTCTGGGATCTCACGATGTATGACACCAATACCGGACGCTGGTACAGCCGGGGGATTGATGGAGAATTAAAGATCTGGGGCGAGGCCTGGGGCGGAACGGGGCATGTGCCGGTGATGGGCGACTTTGACGGGGACGGAATCCATGACCTGGCGGTGTATGAGGAAGCGACCGGCCGCTGGTCGATCCGGACGCGCGAGGGCGCTGAGATCGTGCGGAACTACTGGTGGGGTGGGCCGGGATACCTGCCGGTGCCGGGCGATTACGATGGCGATGGGGTATGGGATTTTGCGCTCTACAACATTAATACCGGTGAATGGCAGATCCGGTCGTTGACCCGCGGGATGATCCTGTGCGATACGCTCTGGGGCCTGCGCGGATATCTGCCGGTGAGATGAAGATAAAGATTGCAAAAACGACCACGATCCTGATGCAAGGAACTCGCGTCTCATCGTCAATTTCATAAAAAAATTGTAAGTAATCTTGTTGTGTTTAAAATCAACTAAAATAAAGAATTACTGCGTAAGGCAATCTCAAAACTTACGTTTTGGAAGCAACTCGTGTATCAATAAAATTCTACGCCTCGGTGTTTTTGCATGAAACATATTCGAACATTACCGGTGATTTTGGCTGTGTCCGCCTGCCTGCTGTTGCCTGCCGCGGTCATGGCCCAGCGCTACGTGGCGCAGGGCACCAATGTGCCGGATGGCCAATATCTGACCTGGGCCACCGCCGCCACGAACATTCATGATGCCGTCGATGTCGCCGTTCCCGGGGAGACCGTCTGGGTAGGCCCGGGCACCTACCGGCGCGACGGAGTGACTACCGTTTTATCCGTCAGCAAGTCCATCCACCTGCGCAGTGTGGATGGTCCGGAGACCACCATCATCGACGGCCAGGGCGTGCGGCGGGGGGTGTATATCGATGTGCGCTCGCTGGTTGACGTGGATCTGCTGATTGAAGGGTTTACCATTGCAAATGGTTATACCAGTGATTATGGAGGCGGAATCTATTTTCTGCATAGTGCATCCACAGTCACAGGTACCGGCGTGGTGGAAAATTGCATCATAACCAATTGCGAGGTCACTGTCTCGGACAGAGATCGAGGTGGCGGCGGAGCTTATATCCGTGGCAGCTCCACCACTGATTTTCTTTTTGTCATGCGCGATTGCACTGTTGTCGGCAATAGAACCGCTGGGCGTAATGGCGGCGCCGGAGTCTATCTGAGGGAAAACTTGTCTTTGGTGGAAGATTGCCGTTTTCTTAACAATGAACTGTTGATAACGTCAACCTATTCTGGTGGAGGTATCTATGCTGTAAATGCAGTCGCCGGCACGATCATACGCAACAGTCTGTTTGCCGGTAATGTTTCCGGCAATGGCGCCGGCCTGGCAGTTCTTGGTTCCAGCTCGCTCACAATTGATAGTTGTGTCATCCGCGACAATATCGGGACACGCTACGGCGGCGGCTTGTATATTTCTTCTTCCATGCCTGTTGTTGTTCGCAACTGTTTGGTTTATAACAATCAGGCTTCAAATCGCGGCAGTGGCATTGCTTCATACGGCGGAGCGGGTGTCATCCTGGAGAACAGCACCGTAACCAGCAATCGCAATACATCGGTGGGCGGCTATGGTTCCGCCGGGGTGTTGATCGAGAATTCGACCACGACCGCTTATATACGCAATTCGATTCTTGATAACAACTACACGGCCGCGGGTGGGCATGCTAATCTTACCACGCCCGGAAGTACTCCGATAATCACCAACAGTTGCATTACAACAGGCGCCTTACCGCCGGATTCCGGCAACATTTCCGATCCGCCGGAATTCATT
>JAIVGW010000184.1 GCA_020201415.1 Lentisphaerota bacterium | reverse complement strand
GAATTCGGTCAATTTCCCGGAAACATTCCTTCAGCACCGCTTCGTCGATGTGACCCAGCCAGGCCGGATTAACAAGATTATCCGGAGCGTTGCCCTGGCGCACCATTTCCGATTGATGTCTCAGCCGCATTCGCAAAAGAGTTTCAAAGGCGGTCAGGATATTATGGCAGCGGGACGGCAGCAGCATACCACGATCACAAATCGCAGTCAGGCGTTCCGTTGTGGGCGTGCAGACAAGATTCTTGCGCAGGGCATGCAGGCGCGCGAAGCATACAATCGGCATCATGGTCGCCTTCAGATCAAGGCATCCGGTTTTTTCCGTGGAACGTCCGGTTGAAACTATGTTGCCGAAAATCCTTAAAGGGGTTTTGAATTGCATGGCGTTTTGGGCCGCCCGCATGAAAAACCACGGTGCCTTGGCAAGCTCTTCTTGAATGTGCGCCCGTAAAATCCTGACCAGTTCTTCCTGTCCCCATACACAGCGCAAATCGAAAAATGTCACAAAATCCATGGCCTCCTGGCCTTCCGCTTTGCGAATCCAATGACTGAAAATACCGCGCCATGCTTCAAGCGGCCGCCGCCATTTTGGATTACTGGCCATTAACTGCCCTTCACAATGCCGGTAGCCCGCCGCCGCCAGGTTTTCACAGACACGCCCGGCAAGTCTGGCAAAATATTCTTCGTGTTCGGGATTGGGGCGATTTCCGGGCGGATCGTAAATAATAATATTATCCTGATCGGTAAACAGTGTTTGCTCCATCCTGCCCTGACTGCCGACGGTCACAAACGCAAATGGCACGGGGGCAGGGCCGATATCCGCCTGCACCAGTTCAATGGATTTTATCGTTGCCGAATCCGTGATGGAGGCTATCATGCCGGCGACGGCAGTTGGCGAGGCGCCGCTTTCAATCGTGGAGCGCACCAACTCGGGAGTCCGACGGCACCGCTCCGCAACCTGATCAAGCGTATCCGCCCGGGCGATTTCCTGGGCTACATCTTCGGCTGCGGTGGAAGGCAGGTTCAAAAGTCTTTTTAGAAGGCTGTCGGCGGCAGGCGTGGTCTTGGCATCAAGTTCTTCCGCCCGGCGCACCAACACCACAAACCCCCCGTCTTCATTTTCCGGCATACCTTTCAGGGCTATGCGGCATTTTAACAGGGCGCCATCTCGCCGGCGCAACAGCGCATCGCTGTATGACTCTCCGCTACCGCCCATTACGGGATCCTGATCTGTCGCCAACGGAAAAAGCTCCTTCCAGTCCAGCAAGGGTAATTCATCTGTTGTGCAGGCGGCCATTTCCTGAAACACCGGGTTGGCGTAAACACAGCGATGATTGCGTACGAACAGCACGCCTTCGGCCGTTGCCTGCACCAGCGTGGCGTAACGTGTATTGGATTCATACAGGGACTGTTCGGCGGCAAGTCGCATGCGTTCGGATTTGAGTCCGTTGCGGAGCATGATCAGCAAAAGCAAGGCCAGCATTGCGATAATTGTCAACATGGCATGGATTAAACTGCGCTCCAGTGTCCGGATTTCCGCATGCACGTCATTGATATACAAGCCAGTTCCAATAATCCAGCCCCATGGCTCAAAAAGCCGGATATAAGACTCCTTGGCTTCCAAACGTCCCGGGTCGTCCTTCCACTGCCAGACGTAGTCCACGTAGCCGGCGCCATCCTGGCGGACTTTATCGGCAAAAACCGTGAAAATACGAGCTCCAGACCGTTCTGGTCAACTCCATGATCGTTTCGCGCTTGCGCTCCAGCAGGGCTTCTTCAAAGCGCGGCAGAAAATAGCCGAACAGCGCAATAGCAAACAGAACGATCGCGGCCAGGGCGGGCAGCACCAGCGGAATCAGGATTTTAACTTTGCCAGGGCCGTTGCCGGAATCCGGCGATCGTTCGGACTGTTGCCGGGCTGAACGATTGCGCGACACATTTTTACGCTGATGGGTCAGATGGTCCCTAAAGGCCTGCCATGCGACGGTGGGCATATCAACCCCCGGATTCACGCCCAAAACTCCATGATGATCTGTGCCGCCGGATGAGACACATTTTTCCCGGGCAGCCAAGGCGCGCAGAAATTCCTGCTGTTCCGGGGTTGCCTCGGTGTTCCAAACTTCAATGCCGTCCAGGCCCAAGGCGCGCAGCTCTTTAACAAGATTTTCCAGTTTGGCCGAATCCGGCTCGGTGGCCCAAGGGTGGGCAAGCAGTACAATGCCCCCGGCTTGGTGAATGGTTTCGATTATTTTACGGGACGTCTTCATGTCCCCGGCCGCATAGACGGAATTGTTGAGCGCGCGCGAGCCTTTTAGCGCAGCCAGCACACGCGTCAATTCGCTGTCTTTACGGTCGAATCCGTAGCAAAGCAGATGGATTTCCCTGTAGCCGTGAATTGCGCTCAATTCAAGCCCGCTGATGAAGCCGATAGCGTGCCTTTCACAACCCGACTCGAATGCATCCAGCCCGTCAGTTGTATTATGGTCGGTTAAGGCCGCAAATCTTACACCCTGCCCGGCGCAATGGCGGGCGACTTGATGGGGAGTCAAAGCGCCGTCACTGAAGACGGAATGACAATGAAGGTCAATTTTTACTGTTTCGGATGGCATATGGTTTGGCGCGGTCTTTAAACAACATTGGGCCATAGCAACCCACAGCACCGCCCAAATGACGGTAAAACCGGGGATTATGCCGAATTTTTATCGCAAACTTGATGCTAGTGATTTTCAACAAAAAAACAAGCCTCGAAACAGAGTTTTGAAATTGCCTCAACAATTATTATTTACTGTTTCCAAGGAATAATGCAGATTAAGGCATGCACACAATAGATTATCTCATTTTGATCTGCTACCTGCTGGCCACGCTGGGTGCAGGCCTGATGTTCAAGTCGCGCCAGCGCGGATTCCGTGATTTTTCCATTGCGAGCCGCTCCGTCACGTGGTGGCCGATGGGATTGTCGGTAATGGCCACGGCCTTCAGCGTGGTGAACTTCACTGCTTTCCCCGAAGAGGCGCTTGCCAACGGGCTTTACGTCTGGCTGGTTTTCCCGGCGCTAGCGTGCGCGGGTGTCATTACCTGCTTCGCAGTCATACCTTTCTACCACAAACTACAGCCGGTAAGCGCCTATGAGTTCATGGAGCACAGGTTTGATCTGAGCGTACGCAGATTGACGGCGGCTGTATTTATCCTGTGGCGTGTAGCCTGGATGTGCATGGTGCTTTATGCGGCGGGCGCAGTCATCGGCGCGACAACCGGCATGCCCTTCTGGCTGATCGTCCTTATTTGCTCGCTTACCAGTGTGGTCTATACGGCAGCAGGAGGACTCCGGGCCATCATTAAAACCGATGTCCTGCAGTTTTTCGTGATCATGGCGGGCATTCTGGTGGCTTTGACGCTCGTGCTGCGGGACCGGAATGCTGTCGGAATATTGCAAAGCGCAATTAACGCGGGGCGGTTACGCCCCTTCTTGCCCTACGACGCGAACATCTGGAGCCTTGACCCCACCCTGCGCATGTCTTTCTGGAGCTGCATGATAGGCGGAACGGTGGTGTTCCTTACAAGATACGGAGTTGACCAGGTTGTAGTGCAGCGATACTTCGCCGCGCGATCGCTGCGCGATACTCAAATTGGCTTTGTCTTCAATATCGTGCTGCTGGCCCTGGCGCTGGTGGTGTTGACATTTCTCGGTCTGGCCGTGGG
>JAIVGW010000232.1 GCA_020201415.1 Lentisphaerota bacterium | reverse complement strand
CTGCTGATCATTGACAGACTTTGCCGGGTAGTGATAGAGGCGCGGGTCAGTGAATTGATTAATGTCACTCGCGAGGAGTTCGAGATGACTGCTGAATCCGCCACCACTGGCCGCCGTCGTGGTGCTGCGCCCCGGGCCGGCGCCGCAATGCCGGTCGCCCAGCCAAATGAGGATGATGACTTGTTCACTACCCAGCGCTTTGTGTTTACCTTGCGTGGCTCTGAGCGGTCCGTCTTTAATTTACTGGAACGCTTGGCCGCATTGCCTATGTTTACGGTGGTTGCGTCAGTGGAAATGCAGAACCGCCGCCAGGAGACCCGGGAACGCGATGCGGGCGGTCGCCAGCGGTCGCCCGCGGAACAGGCGGGCGGACCGGAACTGCCGCCGGAGGGTGAACGTCAGGATGAACGCGGACGACAGGTAATCATCGGTCGTGAAGATCTTGAGGTGAAAATAACGGTGGATGTGTACCAGTTCGCTCCATCGCTGCCTTTGAATGATTCCGGACAAGATGTTTAGCGGAAGATCAGAACGTGAATTTTAATTTAAAAAGCATAAAGCATTTTATCAGTTCGGCTTACGACAAGTTGGCGCTGTTTCTGACGCTGATTGGCTTGTTGGTTTCCGTGGCTTTGCTGCTGCTTTTCCTTGAGCAGGAAAAGCGCGCATTGGAAGCGGCTGCCTGGGAACGACAGGTAACTGACGGCCAACCGGTGCTCCCTCCGGATCTGCATGAATTATATAATGCAATTGAAGATGTATCCGAACGCTTCAAATTGCAGCCGCGCGCGGCGCGCATGATGGTTGCGAATATCCGCACGGCTTGTGTACAATGCCGCCGGCCCATACCCTTTGAAGCTGATCATTGTCCCTATGTAAATTGCGGTGTGACTCAGCCGGTGGCCCAGGTTGATCCGCTGGACAAGGACAGCTCGGGTGACGGTATTCCTGACTCATGGAAGAAGCAGCACGGGCTGGATCCCCTGGCGGATGACTCACGTAATGACTTGGACGGCGATGGTTTCACCGTGCTTGAGGAATACCTGCACGGCGCCGATCCCGGTGATCCGGAATCGCATCCGTCGCCCTTGATCAAGCTGAAGCTGCTGCGTATAGGACGCAGGCCCATGCCCCTGAGTTTTCAAGGTATCCAACAGATGACCGAGCAGGATGTCATGTTTACCGTGCGGAATAACCGCGTCCACCGCGATTATTATGTCCGCCTGGGCGATACCGTCGAAGGATACAAATTGGTGGATTTCGAGCCCCGTAAAGAAGAAGTACAGCGCGGTGGCATGACCATCATGGAGGATGTCTCGCGCCTGCATGTTGAAAAAGACGGTCGCCGGGTGACACTGACGCTGGGGCGCGGGACCGGACAGGGCGCCCGCATGGCGCAATTCCTGTTTGAATTGGATGGCTCACGCCATCTGTTGGAGGTCGGTGGTCAGATGGTTCTGAAAAATATGACATTCAAGGTGGTTGACATTAGAAATGATGGTGTGGTAGTCTCTGACCAGTCATCTGGGCAGGAGCAATTAATCCCAGTGGAATGATGGTCGGGGTTGATGATTTTAATCCCATGCTAATGGCGGAAAAGCAATTATGACAAAACATTTCTTGAAAATTGTAGCGCTTATTACTGTTTTTGGTTTGTCCTGTGGTCTGTACAATATGCTGGCGCAGGATGCTTTTGATGATGATCAAAATCCTGAGAGGGATGTTGTCAATTATGACGCAGCGGAAGTTTCCGAAGTCTTGATCGTGCCTGAAGCCGAAGATGCTTACCAAAACCAGTCAGCCGACGGCTCAGATCTATTGGTTGAAGAGCAGGATTCGCCAGCGTCACCACCCGCCGACTCTGCTGAAGCCGTTCCCGGTTTTGAAATTGATCGCACTCCGCCGGAAAACGGTACTGACGAAGTGGCGGATGAAGAGTCCGCTCCGCGCGTGTCATTCTGGCGCCGCCTGTTCGGCCGCGGACCTAAAAAAGATGATATGCCGGTGGAACCGCAGCCGGCCGAGGTTGTGCAGGAACAATCTGACGCAGACGCGGCTTTAGCTCCGGACACTCCGCCATCACCTGAGGCTATGTTGGCGGCCCGGGAGGAAGTGCGGCGCCAGGCCCGGGAGATGGAAGCTCTGCAAAACATGGAACAGGGGCAGGAGTTAATGCAGCGCAACGAATTTGAGCAGGCCGTGAGCTCGTTTGCCAAAGCCCTGGAACTGATGCCCAACCGTCCGCATACCGTGGACCTGCGGGATCAATTGCGTCAGAATCAGGCCGAGTGCGAATACCGTATTGCCATGAATCATTATAAGGATGGCAATATTCCTGAAGCTCGCAATGCCCTGAGGCGATCCCTGGGGTATTATCCGGGACATGTGCGCTCCATGAAGCTGAATGAGCGTTTACGTGACGAAGATGCCCGCCGGCAGGAAATCGCCCTTAAGCCCGTGCCCTTGCGCAAGACACCGGAGCATCAGGCCAAACTCAAGACCGCGCGTGATGCCATAACTCGCGGCAACCAATACATGGCCATGGGCGAATACGACAAGGCGGAACGGGAATTTCAACTGATTCTACAGGATGACCCCACCAACACGGATGTGATTGCTCAGTTGGGCAGGCTGGCTGAACGGCGTTTTGCGCGCAATACGAAAAGTATGGAGAGTGTCCAGAAGGATATGGTGGCCAAGGTGCGCGACACTTGGTCTACCACGGACAAACGCCTGGAGACTCAGCCGCGGGACATGAGGGAAGATGACGGCGATGGCCGGGCGACGGGCACGCGGCGTCGTTTGATGGAGAAATTGAGCAACATTCTGATTCCTTCGCTGGATTTCCGTCAGGCCAACATACATGATGTGATCAAATATATTGATCAACAGGCCGCCGCCGCCGATACTGAGTCGCCGCCAAGCGAACGCGGTGTAAATATTGTGTTGAACTTGCGGCGTCCCGGTCAGGCCTCTGCCGCGCCTGTGCCAGTGAGTCCTGCTGACGATCCTTTTGCGGACGTCGGCTTGTCCCAGCCGATGGCCCCGGGTGTGCCGACGGTGACTTTAAGCTTGCGCAATGTGTATCTGCTGGATGCCATCCGTTTCATTACCGAGATGACCGGACTGCGTTATCGCATTGAAAACGATGTGGTTCTGATCACCCCGGCCGACATGGTGGTGGGCGAGATCATCACCCGGACCTATAAGGTGCAACCCGGCGTAATCAGCGAGCATATCATGACTGCGCCGGCGCCTTCCTCGGGCGGCGGTCTTTTTGATTTGGGCGGTCCGGGAGCTGCCACTGGTGGCGCCGGCGGTGGGGATATCCGCCAATTTTTTGTAGATGCCGGCGTGCCATTCCCGGAGGGAACATCCATTGTTTACCGTCCCAGCATGAACCTGATTATTGTTTCCAATAATGCTGAAAATCTGGAAAAATTTGAACGTATTCTTAATATGCTAAACGTCGTTCCGGTGCAGGTGGAGATTGAAGCGCGTTTTGTCGAAGTGCAGCAGACCGATGTTGAAGAATTGGGCATGGAATGGCTGTTGACCGATAATTGGGTCGTGGCCCAGGAATCCGGCCCGGGTGCGCCCCTGCCGGTTACCGCCCGTGAACGCGTTCAGGTCAATCAGAATAATCTTACCAAGGGCTTGCGTTTTTATGAAGGAAGCGGTGAAAACATGATTCCCCAGACCCGAGGCACTGCTGCGGGGATTCTTTCCATTTCCAGCGTGTTGACCAGTCCCCAGTTGTCCGTTATCCTGCATGCCTTGGAACAACGTGATGGCGCGAATCTTCTGTCAGCGCCGAAAGTTACCACGAAAACCGGATCCAACGCCGAAATCAAGATTGTGCGTGAGTTGATCTATCCCACAGATTGGCGAGTGGTCGAAAGCACAGCGCCGACTCAGACCCAGCCAGGCACTCCAGGGTATGTCGTTCCTGAAAACTTTGAACAGCGCGATATGGGGGTGATTCTTAACGTTACGCCTACCGTCGGTCCTGACAACTACACAATCGATCTGGTGATGATGCCCCAGGTGGTGGAATTACAGGAATGGATTAATTACGGGACGTTGATTCCAGACGGCGCTGGTGGCTTTATGAATCAAAACATTCCGCAACCGATTTTCCACAGCCGCACCATTATCACCAGTATTTCTATCTGGGACGGTCAGACGGTCGTGATGGGTGGCTTGATTACCGAAGGACAGCAGACTTCCGAGGACAAGATACCGTTCCTGGGGGATATACCCCTGCTGGGATGGTTTTTCCGCACTAAGTCCACCAAGAGCGTCAAGCGTAATCTGTTGATCTTTGTTACCGCCAATCTGGTTGATCCGGCTGGTAACAAAATCAATCAGGAAACGGAAGCAAGTGTTGCCGGGCCCGTAACCGTTGTGAAGTAGCCAACAGTACCATGCGGGGTTGCCTTGCTCGACGAATCCACGCCAAAGCCACGTTTGCTCCTGGTGGACGCACTGGCTCTGATCTATCGTGCTTTTCATGCCATACCAGATTTGCGCAATGCCGCGGGGTTGCCCACTAATGCGCTATTCGGATTTGTAAAAACTGTCGCTCAGTTGGAACAAATATGGCGCCCGACTCATGGGTTGGTTGTTTTCGATGGCGGCATCCCCCAAGTTCGCCGTGAGCTGTTGCAGGAGTACAAGGCTCAGCGTCCGCCCATGCCGGACGCCATGCGTTCACAACTGCCTCTGATCCAAATTTACCTGAGCCACACCGGCTTCAAATCCGTCCGCCAGGTTGAACAGGAGGCCGATGATATATTGGCGACAATGGCCGCCCGCGCTGAATCTGTCGGCTGGGAGGTGTTGGTGGCCACGGCCGACAAGGATCTGATGCAGATTGTTACGGAACGGGTAAGTCTGGTCATTCCCGGCAAGGCGGATCGGCGGATAGGACCTGATGAAGTGTTGCTCAAAACCGGTGTATTGCCCGGGCAGATCGTCGATTGGCTGGCGCTGGTGGGCGATAACGCGGATAATATACCGGGTGTGCCCGGTGTCGGTCCAAAAACCGCGGCGCGCTGGTTAAAGGCCTGGCAGGATTTGCCGGGTATATGGCAAAACACCGGAAGTTTGCAGCCGGAACGCTGCCGTTTGTCTTTGTTGGAAAACAGGCATGTGGTGGAGCGCAACCGGTTGCTGATGTATCTGGAGCGTAATTTGCCCGGCTTGTGCGCGCTGGAAGAATGCCGGAGGCAGTCACCGGATGTTACCGGTTTGTTGAAATTCTACCGGGAACATAACATGCAGGCGCTGGCAAGGGCTTTGAGCGAGCCGGAATTGTTTTAGCCTGCCTGGTTGCCTCTCCGGCGCGGCCAGGAGATGATGCCTGTCTGTAATCCCGTCGCTACAATGAATGCCATGGCCAGCACCTGGAATAACGCTGTATGTTCCTGGCCTGAGGCCATGCGCCACTCGGCGGTAAATAATCCGGCAAACGATCCGAGGCCTACCAGACATTCATTGACACCGATATTAATGGAGCGGTTGCCGGAATTGCTGCAATAATAGACGCTGAAAAACGAGGCGCAACCCGAGCAGAGTCCCAGCAGACTGATTATGATGAATTTTAGCCCAAAGCCGCAGGGCCATAATATAAGCATGCCGCATAATGCGGCTCCGCCAAGTTGGAAAACCACCAGCGGTAGGCGGCGATAAAGCAGTCCGGGAAACTTTGACACAGCCAGGCCGCTTAAGCCTTGAATCAGCATGTTAAGGAACAGCGGCAGACTGACCAGCCACGATTGAATCCCGGCCGAGGCTCCCATTTTTGGGAAAAATGTATGCACCGGTCTCTGCACGAACATCGACGTGAAAAGCAGCAGCCAGCCGATTAAGATGAATAGGCGGCCGACGGGGCGGCCGCGATGCATTGGTTCCGATTCCGTTATAAGCGGCCTTCCGGTACGTGCTTCCGGGCGGTAGGTCAACAGCGTCAGAAGGATGGTGGCAGTTACTGCCAGGGTGGTCAGACTGAGGGCGTATGGCCCGAATCCGTAGAAATATCCTGAAGTCAGGATGCCGATGGCCGCTCCCAGACTCCAGGCCAGTGTGTAAAGCCCAACGGTTTGCGATAGCCCGCCCGGAGGGGTGGCGTCGCGCATGAAGTGCTGGAATGCATTAAAATACATGGCGATGAAAAAACTCAGGATGGTCAGACCTGTCAGCAGCCATGTGAAATCATGCGAAAATAGGCAGAAAATCCCCAATAGACCACTGGCGATGGTGCTGGTAAATAGCAGTAGTCGGGCATTACGCTGATTGATGAGCATGCCGATCAACAGGCTGGAAACCATGTAGCCGGCCTGGTAAATCCCACCCAGCCAGGCGCATTGGCGTGTGCTTAACCCGCGCTCTCCGGCCCCGTATAGGACGGCGAAGAGCACCAGGAAAATCAGCCAGTCCATCAGGGCCGGACCAAAATAAATGCGCATGCTTACTCCCGGACGGGTGTATTCAATGATTCGTACAGGCTCATGAAAGTAGCATAACCCGCCGCATACGCGCAATTATTATTCACTTCATTCGGTTTTCCGTCTCCTGGGAACACGGTCGGGGCGTGGCGTGAGGCGTTGGTCCTGACGTTGATTAAAATGTTTTTCCCTCATATTTTCGCGGAGCTTTTGTAAACGCTGGTACTGCTCGGGATTCAATGTACGTCTCAGTTCCATCCGTGATTCCACCTGTTGCATGGTTATTTCCGCATTGATCTCCGCCAGCCGCTTTCCAGCCTCCTTGATGGACGTTTCGTCTGATGCCTTGTCGGCCAGCAATTCTTCAAGCTCCGTCCTGGCCCGATCGCGTTTCTGGTGAAGCGCGCTGAAATTTTCCCGATTGGATTGCATACGGGAGCGCATGGCCTCCATCTGATTATTATCAAGGTCAAGTTCACGCGCCAGATGACGCGGTTCCCGCTCGCGGTCGGTACGGTCAGTTTCATTCTGTTCCATGCCGATGCCCTTACATGCTGCCGTTGTCAGAATGGCGGCAATAATTACTGCCGGGACCAGGCGAACGTTCGGCATATTTTCAAAAAATTGTTTTCTCTTCATTTCAGATCCCAAACTTTGTTGAAGTTGCAGTCATATTTAATTACAACGGGAAGGCAGACATTATATTGTTGCCAATTGTTTGCGGCAATCTTAAATGTCCGCTCACTAAGCTCGCGGGTGCCGGACATTTTTTTTGATACGTGTAAGATTTTTTTTCAATATTGATTGTTTGACAGATATATGAGGTTCTTGTAAAAACCCAGCGGCTCGGCGAGACGCCTCGCCCTACCTTCCCGGATTGCTGCCGCAACGGGTAGGGCGAACCGTCTCGGTGAGCCGAAGATGAACGCGCCCGTGGGGTTTTGCACGAGCCTCCATCATATCAAAATATTTGTCTTACACCCTGAGCTCGCTTCTTCATCCTCCAACAGGCCGGATTTATGTCACCCCGCTATTATATCACCCCGAAATTTCTGCGGAAGATCAATATTTTGGAGTGGCGCCTTGACGCCGCTTTCTGTTTGCGGTATTTAATTAAGGTAAAAGCACATAAGATGAAGCGCCCGGGAGGTGGAAATGGTTTCAGGTTGCTCAACAATGACTTATAATCGCAAGCTGGTCGTTCGTTACCGGCCTGACATCCTGGTGG
>JAIVGW010000435.1:2008-3140 GCA_020201415.1 Lentisphaerota bacterium | reverse complement strand
GATATCGGCTTCCGCCGTTACCGGAATATCCCGGGCTGGTTCGCGTATGGTCTGGGTCATGGACAGTTTCTCCTGTTATGTTTTTCGGATTGATTATTCTAGAAACTCTGGAGAGTTAATTATCAGACAACCGCACATAATATATATTTTCAGAGCTAGATCAAAGTTATTTTTACTCTTTTAAACACTACTTTTCAATCACTTGCGCAGGAGCGGCCCCGCCGGACATTTGTCACCTCCGCCAACTACAAGCGAAACTACATCTTCAGGGCAAAACCATGAGTCGTCCGACCAGCGACTTAAATAACTCAAACCGGCCAAGCTTAACGGTTACCAAAAACAACGGCTAAGGCCTTGCTAAATGAAATCATGGTTGATATCGGTCATAAATGATGTAGAATGACATCATGAAACGGCCGAGAATATATGTTGATACGTCTGTTTTTGGCGGATGTTACGATGATGAGTTTAGGGCTGTCAGTCTTCAGTTTTTTGACGCGGTAAAAGATGGTGATTTTATCGTTGTTGTTTCCCGAGCGACGCTTGATGAAATCAACGAAGCGCCTATGCGTGTCCAGAAAGTGCTTGGAAATCTGACGATAAATAGTTTCGAATTGTTTTCTGGCAACGATTCGGAAATTGAGCGGCGGGCCAAGGCTTATATGGATGCCGGTATTATTGGGCGCGCTTCCACAGGAGATGCGATTCACATTTTGCAACCGCGACAATAGCCGGTGTGGATTTCGTGGTTAGCTGGAATTTCAAGCACATTGTGCATTACGACAAAATACAAGGATATCAGGCGATAAATCTTTTAAGCGGCTATAAGCCCATAAATATTTATTCGCCGATGGAGGTAGTATAATGAATGCCAAAAAATTTGATTGTGTGCAAATGAAAAACGATATACAGCAAAAGTTGGCGAGGGAGTATAAAAATCTGTCGCCTGACAAAATAGAAGTGCGTCGGGCGCGCAAAATAATGTCGAATCCTTTATTGAAAAAGTTTGTTTCTGAGCCATCTTTGTCGGTGGCGCATGGTGGAAAAAACTCCACGGTTTGTTTGTGTGTTCGATAATTGGCAGGCGGGACGGCATTCGAGCCCGCCGGCCCGACCTTCTGGCACTATGGCT
>JAIVGW010000435.1:0-1998 GCA_020201415.1 Lentisphaerota bacterium | reverse complement strand
GCATAAAGCTACGGGCGGGCACGGCCTGCCTCCGCGTAAAGCTACGGGCGGGCACAGCGCAACCGTGAACCTGGAACATTAAGCCGTGAGCAATTGCACGTACAATCCACCGTTGTCCCTTCGGACGTGCTCAGGGCTATGGCGGACACGGAACCCGATTGTTGCCATGCAAACAAACACAAACAAGGTAGGGACGGCTGTCCCAGCCGTCCGTCTGGAATTCGACTACGACTACATGTCACGACGCACCGGCAAAACCGTCTATGAATGGAACGTGGCAAGCAACGATTGTCAGGAAGCGTCCGATTCCGTGTTCTTATATGACGCTTGCAATTTGATTTCCGAGGGTAGGGCGAACTCTCCGAGTGAGCCGCCTTCATCCACTAATTTCTACGTCTTCGGCCTCGACCTCTCCGGTTCTCTCCAAAACGCCGGCGTGTCGCGCCATAGCACAGCAGGAGCGACGGCGGACGTGTCGCGCCATAGCACAGCAGGAGCGACGGCGGACGTGTCGCGCCATAGCACAGCAGGAGCGTTGGCGGACGTGTCGCGCCATAGCACAGCAGGAGCGACGGCGGACGGCGTGGGCGGCCTTTTGCCTTCCGTAGGTAGGGCGGGCTCTCCGAGCACGCCGGTCCTCTACACGTACGACGCCAACGGAAACGTCAGCGAGATTCTGGACATTGGAGCCGGGACGCCCTCGTCCCGGATTGCCGCCCATTACGAGTACAGCCCTTTCGGCGAAACCATTGTCGCCACCGGCGACCTCGCCAAGGATAATCCGTTCCGGTTCTCGACCAAATACACCGACAATGAAACCAGCTTCCTGTATTACGGCTATCGCTATTACAACCCATCCACCGGCAAATGGCTGTCGAATGATCCGCTGCTTGATCCGGGCAGTGTGCCGGTGATGATTGCGAAGCGGCAACTGTTGGGCATGCTGGAAGCGAATGCGGGATTTTGGGAATCACTCGCTTTGGATGAAACCTTACCGGATGAGATTCGATTCCAAGCGCTGTACGATCTGCTGAACACAGGGGAATTCGCAGACGCGCTGATACGCAATGAACCGGTTTATTGGCTGTTTTTTGCGGGGAATAATTCGTTACTATTTTGCGCCAATAATCCGATCGACTTTTTTGACCCGCTGGGGTTAACGCGTATAATTATCACAGAATCATCAGGAAACTCACAAACTTTTGTAGACCCAACTGTATCTCAGTTTATAAATTACTTGCGACAATTAAACGAAACGGAGCAAACCATCAAAATAATGTCAATACTCGGACACGGCTGGTCAGATACCATGTCGATTAATAAGAGTGATAGTCTTACAGTTTCAACAGGTGGAAGTATTTTCATAGGTGAAGAAGATGTTACGGAATTGCTACAATCAATTGTTAGTAAAGACACTTTTATAGATCTCGAGGGCTGTCGAACTGGTAGAGGAAAAGATTCGGTCGCGCAACAGCTAAGCCGCAGATTGCAAGGAGTTACAGTCCGTGGAACCAGAAATTTTACAATTAGCTTGTATGAAATTCACCGATTTAGAACAGGAATTCCATTGCGAATAAGGTTGTGGAGAGATTTTGTTAACGGAAAACCAAGATGAAAAAACAAATAATATATAATACTCTCATGTATTTATTTTGGTTCGTTTTGGCTTCGTTATTTATGTTGCTACTTTCTGGTTTTTTGTTGGATAATTATCGGACCGCAGCGCTTTATTCTAAAGTCATTGGTATTGTCGGTCTTTTATATTTAACTGTTCTTTTAGCGGTTAAACCGCTAACGCGTCGTTTTATATGTATGGGGTTGATATTACCAGTTTTGGTGTTTGCTTTAATTGTCTTGATAATCTGAATAAGCAATACTTGTGAGTGATAAGTTCTATGGTGTCATTCTGTCTTTTTATCGGTCCCCAGTCTAGTTCGAAGTTGGGATAGTTCGAGGGCCAGGTCGACCCATTGCTCGGTGAGCTTCTTGAAGCGCTTG
>JAIVGW010000434.1 GCA_020201415.1 Lentisphaerota bacterium | reverse complement strand
CTGAAGAGGGGCGCTGGCCGCCAAAAATATCAAGCGCAATTTATAAGGATTATATTAATAAATTTGGGCGGGATGGGGTGGAAACCCGATTTTGCGGCAACGCGCTCCAGGTAAGATTAAAGACCTTTGCTGAACTGAAGGGGCGCTTGGACGATCCTGGACATTTTTTGGTTTTGCCCGGGGTGGAGATAACACAGAAAGCTGGAGACCGGCATCTACATGTTAATTATATAAATTTGCCTTCGTTGATACCGTCCATCAGACAGGTTGGTTTGGTTCATAAGCCGGACAATGTTAAAAGTATCAGTGAGTTGCTGACTCTTAATATCAATGAAATCAGCCAGCAGGCCAAGGGCCGGGATTCCTGCCTGGTCATGCTCAATCACCCCTTCTGGCAGTATTATGATGTCTTGCCGCAGGATGTTTTCTACTGTCCGGAAATAAGGTTTTTTGAGGTGCAAGGCGGTTCGGGTGCTGTTTTTAAGGCTTATCCGCAAGCAGAAAGTTATATTCCCGAAAAATTCTGGGATGTGGTTAATGCCCACCGCAGCCTGAAGGATGAACCGCTGTTGTTCGGGGTGGCGTCTGATGATGCGCATTTCTACGATGCGCAACGCATTTCCGGCCGCGGAGGCGTGAATAACGGCTGGATTATGGTGCGTTCACTAGAGTTGAGCGCTCCGGCGCTGCTGGCTGCCATGAACCGAGGCGATTTCTATGCCACGACGGGAGTGTTTTTACGGGATTTGACTTTCAATAAAAAGACACGCGCGCTGCGATTGGCCTTGCAGACCGAGCCGGGTGTGGCTTACCGGATCCATTTTATCACCACCCGTCGCGGATTTAATCAGACTGTATCTGAAATCACCGTGCCTGCGGAAGATCAGCGCCCGGAGCGCCGGGTGCCGATCTGCTCGGATGAAGTCGGGCAGACGGTCCTGACAGTTGAGGGGACGGAGGCCGTCTATCATATGACGGACAGTGATCTGTATGTGCGCGCGCGTGTGGAATCGGACCGCCCCTGTGTCTATAGCGGAAATTTTCAACCCGAATTTCAAGCCGCCTGGACCCAACCACAAACCTGAGGTCCTTCAAAAAGGCAGTTATTGAAGTTTATTGAATGAATACAAAAACTGTCTGCAATAGCTGATTATTCTTCAGTATAATGCAGTTCCAGTTCGCCGATAACCCAGATCTGGACGGGATCTGGCTGTTGTATTTCCAGGCGTAGGCGGTCAGTGGTGAAGGCCGGCCATTCCACAACACGCGGCTCGATGCCATACAACGGCTGCCCATTGCTGATGCGGAATTTGTCCCAGCCGGGTGCGGCGTCCTGCAGTAACGGCTGCCATGAGTCATGGACGCGGGCCTGGACGTTCAGGCGGGGCGGTGTCCAGGACTCCGCATTCCGCAAAAGCAGTAAAATCCGGCAGACCGGCATGGGCTCAGGTAATTCTATTTCCACCCACATGCCAGCCTGCTGCGTTATGCCGGAAGACCATTCCGTGTTAAGGTTGCCATCGACGGCCAGGGCGATTCTGCCGGCGCCATGACTGGCGGATAAAGCCAAGCCCCTGCCTGGCAGGCGCTGGATTGCCGGCATAGTGGGTTTTTCAAGAAAATCGTGATAAACAGTGAAGGAGCCCAGTTTCATGCTGGCGCTGGTCAAGTCCATGACATCCATGTGTCGTTCGAAGATGGACGGCTTGAGAAACCGGATGCGATCCGTCAGAACGTAGGCAAGATTGGTGGATTGATCCACCTCCGCCTTGTAGTCAGGATCACAGTCATGATTCCCACCATGATTTTCAGGGGCCTGGCGCTTTCGATGAATACATGCTGTACCAGGAAAGGGAAACACCAGACCGTCGGCAGCAGATAGCGGAAACTGTTGGAATCGGCCCGCAAGGTGGCGGCAAAAATCAGCAAAGTGCTGGCAGTCATAATGTAAAACGGCAGAAAAGGCGTAAGTCGCGGCCCACGCCGTGAGTTCTGGCTGCGCGCCAGGCTTGTAACTATGATAACGGCGCCTATCGCCAACAGGGCCAGCCAGCCCATGGCGATGACCTTTTCCGCCCAAGGCCACGGGTGCAGGGCCGCATTGTCAGGGAACGGGACCATGGCTGCGCCCATGGCGCCCGGCAAAGTGTAGGTGATTGCCGGCGACCACAGGCGCGCCACGGCCTGGGTCAGGCTGACTGTTTCCAGTACCGTGGATTGTGAGGCGGCATGTAGATAGCGCGCCAGCAGCCATGGCAGCAGTCCGATGCCCAGTCCGCAAATAAAAATCGCCGCCGGAATATGCCGCCGCCAAATGCCGGCATTTCCCGCGGTGCGCCGGTTCCGATACAGGCAGTAGCAACCCGCGGCCATGGCAGCCGGCAGCGCCAGCATGTGCGTGCTGAATGCCACGCCCATGATCAATCCGCTAAGGGCGGCGCACCACCAGCGTTGGGCGTGTAGCGCCAGCAGTATTGCCAGCGCGCCGCCGGCCAGGAGGGAGGGATATCCAGGCAGGGCATAAGCGGCCTGGTGTATGAGCAAGTAGCTGGAAGGGATGGCGATGAGCAGTAGGGCGGGCCAGGCCTGACGAGGCTTGGCCAGACGGCAGGCTATGGCTATGGTGCACAGCATTCCCAGCAGTCCTGTCAGGCAAGGCATGAGTCGCGCGCCCCAGGTGGTGCGCGGCAGGCAGCGGACGAAAGGCGCCTGCAAATATGATTCGGTGGGAAACATGTAGGGCTGACCCATGAAAAACAGCGGGGTCTGGCCTTGTCGGATTTGCTTGGCCTGTAAAACAGTGATGCCTTCGTCCGACGATACCGGCAGGTGGCGGATGCTGACGTTGAAAAATGCGATGCGCAGCAGTCCCGCGGCCAGAATCAAGAGCAGCAGCGGAATATATTTAGGCGCGTATGACTTTAGTTGCATCTTGTTTTTTCATGGCGAGCTGGTAATTTGCGTGGTGTGTGGAAAACGCCATAAGTGGTTGAGTCCGGCGTTTGTATTAATAAGAATAGTGT
>JAIVGW010000183.1 GCA_020201415.1 Lentisphaerota bacterium | reverse complement strand
GTGCCTCGCCGCTGATTCCGGTGATCACTATCAACCACCCGGATCAGGCGCTGCCATTGTGCAGGGCTCTGGTGGACGGCGGCATCCGCGTTCTGGAAATAACTTTGCGCACTCCCCACGGCCTGAAAGCCATCGAGCAGGTAAGACAGGCAATTCCAGAAGCCTGGGTAGGGGCGGGCACGGTGACCAGCATTGATCAGTATCGCCAGGTCGAAGCGGCTGGCGCCCAGTTTGTGATCACCCCGGGCGTTACCGAAGCTATCCTGAGATTCGGTGTGACTTCTGAGGCCTCTTTGCTGCCGGGTATCTCGACTATTTCCGAGCTAATGGTGGGGTACAACCTGGGCTACCGTGAATTCAAGTTCTTCCCGGCGGAAGTCTCCGGCGGCATCCCGGCCCTCAAGTCTTTTGCAGGCCCCTTCCCGGACGTCACCTTCTGCCCGACTGGTGGCATCCGGCGCGAAACGGCCAAGGACTACCTGGCCCTTCAGAATGTCGCGGCTGTTGGCGGTACCTGGTTAACTCCCGGTGATTTGGTGGATTCTGGCGACTGGGATCAGATTTCTGAGATTGTCCGCGGGAGTTTATTGGACCTTTGAGGCCTCCTTCCGAAGCCTGCTGGGCTGCTAACACCAAACGCTTGTTCTGGCCTCGGAGGTGTCGCTTTGGCGGCTTTAATGAATGTCGGATGTAGGTCGGATTAGCAAAGCGTAATCCGACAAATGGCGACAATATGACTCAGAATGTCGGATTACGCTTTGCTAATCCGACCTACATTAACTTGTAGCGTTTTTGGGAAGCCCCGTCCCGCAGCCTCAAGGCACCAAACTCACAGGCTACCGAATATCCGCACCGACGCGAATAATCTTCATAGTGTTAGTCCCACCTTGTGCGTTTACATAATCGCCTTTGGTCATCACTATCAGGTCACCGTCCTTGACGACGCCCATCTTCACCAACTCATCCACCGCCCGGGCATTGGTCTGTTCGGGGGGGATAGTCGCCGAATCAAAGGGCACCGTCTGCACACCACGGAACATCGTCACGCGATGCTGGGTGGAATGGTGGCGGGAAAAGGTAAAGATCGGCAAACTCGATTTGATGCGGGACATCAGCAGGGGAGTGGCGCCGGTCTCCGACATGCAGATAATGGCCGTGACGCCCTGCAAATGGTTTGCTGCATACATGGCCGACAGGGCAATGGCCTCGTCCACATGCTCCATGCTTTCGTGGATTCGGTGCTTTGACTGATGCATCGCAGGCTGCTTTTCCGCGCCGATGCAGATACGCACCATGGCCTTTACTGCTTCCGTCGGGTAATCACCCACGGCGGTTTCCGCCGACAGCATCACCGCGTCGGTGTAGTCCATTACAGCGTTGGCCACGTCCGAAACCTCTGCCCGGGTAGGCATCGGGTTTTCAATCATCGATTCCATCATCTGGGTGGCCGTTATCACCACGGTATTCAATGTGCGCGCGCGGCTGATGATGTGCTTCTGCACACCGACCAGTTCGGCATCGCCAATTTCTACGGCCAGATCGCCCCTGGCGACCATGACCGCATCAGACGCTTCGATCACCGAATCAAGCGCCGCCGTGTCGTGGGCCAGTTCCGCGCGCTCGATTTTGGCAACCAGACGCGCTTCAGAGCCGGCTTCTTTTAACAGGCGGCGGGCCACGTGCATATCCTCGGCGGTGCGCACGAAGGATACGGCTACGTAGTCCGCGCCCAGTTTGGCAGCGGTTTTGATGTCCTGTTTGTCTTTTTCAGTCAGCGCTTCGGCAGACAGGCCGCCGCCGCGTTTGTTCAGGCCTTTGTTATTGGACAGGGGGCCGCCGATCAGCACGCGTGACGCTATGCTGGTGTTATCCACCGTCTCTATTTCCATTTCGATGCGGCCATCATCCAGCACCAGAACATCGCCTGGTTTCACATCTTTAATCAGCTGTTCGTAGTCGATGCCTACTCGCTCGTTATTGCCGGCTTCCTTGTCCATGGCGGCGTCCAGAATGA
>JAIVGW010000433.1 GCA_020201415.1 Lentisphaerota bacterium | reverse complement strand
CGGCGGGCACTATCCTTCGCCGGAACTGGGCCTGCCCTTCCACGGCTATGTTGCAGGCGGGATCGAAGACGACCACGAGGGTACCCGCATGGAAGATGCGGTGGCGCGCGTGCGCCAGGGTATGAAGGCCATGCTGCGCTACGGCTCAGCCTGGCTGGACGTGGAGAAGCAGGTCAAAGCCATCACCGAGGGTGGCCTGGACTCGCGCCGCTTCATTCTGTGTACGGATGACTCGCACGCACAAACGCTCACGCAAGACGGACACATGGACCGTGTGCTGCGACATGCTATTAAACAGGGGCTGGAGCCCATCACAGCCATCCAGATGTGCACCATGAATACAGCCGAGCATTTTGGCCTGTCGCGCGAGATGGGCATGATCGCGCCCGGCCGCTGGGCAGACGTTGTGCTGGTCAGGGATTTGCGCGATTTCCGCGCCGACCTGGTCATCGCCAAAGGAAAGGTGATTGCTGAAAATGGTCAATGGAAACAGGATTTACCCGTCGTGGAATATCCCGCCTGGGCCAGGCATTCGGTCAATTTGCTAAATCCATTGCAGGCCGATGATTTTGTCTTGAAATCGGAGGCCGGTCACGGTTCTGAGTTGACCGCAAATGTCATCGGCGTGATCGAAAACCAGGCGCCGACGCGCCATCTGCAAATGACCGTCACCACAAACTTCGGGGAAGTCCAGCCGGATACGAGCCGCGATATTGCCAAGATTGCGCTGGTGGAGCGGCACCAGGGCACGGGCGGCGTGACGGTTGGCCTGGTCAGCGGGTTTGGCTTTACTGAGAAATGCGCGGTCGCTTCGACGGTGGCCCACGACAGCCATCACATGATCGTGGTGGGCACGGACGAGGCCGATATGGCGGAAGCAGCCAACAGCCTGGCGCGCAGCGGGGGCGGTCAAGTCGTGGTGAAAGATGGCCGGGTTATCGGTCAGGTCGAGCTGCAGATCGCCGGACTGATGTCCACTGAGCGGGCGGAGATCGTTGCCCGTAAGGCTGCCACCGTTCTGGATGGGTTCCGCGCTTGCGGCTGCACGCTCAACAACCCGAACATGCAGTTGAGTTTGCTGGCGCTGGTGGTCATCCCTGAGTTACGCATCTCGGATAAGGGATTGGTGGATGTGAAGAATTTCAGCCTGGTGCCAGTTTTGCAGGAACCAAGCTAAACAGTAGGCCAGATTTTTACCGGTATATTCCTTTATTATTCAATAAAATGGGGTGTGGTCTCCTCTCTTTTTTGAAGTTTATCTATTTGTCCATTTATTGGAATGACGGATGAAAGATGTACTGTTCGTGCTTATTGGTGTGGTTGTCTTTGCTGCGCTCTTGTTTGTTTCCCTGGTTTTTAGCCTGCGCAGGACGCACGCCAGGGTCCGGTTCGAAAAAATCGTCCTGTACAACAAAATGGCTCTTTAGGAATTACCGTGGTAGATTCCCGGATTTGGGGGTGCGAGCCGTGCGTACGCACGGCTCGCACCCCCAAATCCGGCCCTTTTCACGGGGAATCCCAGAGAGCCAACAAAATCTATCAGGATCTGGACTAACTTTGTGAGCGGATTATGGCAAATTTTCCTTTTCAACGGCTTCAATCGGAACTGGCAATTTTAATTTCGGGCACCCAGGCGGGAGAACGTCTGCCTTCCGAGCCGAAACTGGCCAAGCAATTGGGTGTTTCCCGCGCCACCCTGCGCGAGGCCATGCGAACCTTCGAAACGCAGGGCATGATCCGGCGGCGGCAGGGCGCCGGTACCTTTGTCGTCGGGCAGGTATCGGTGCTGGATAGCGGCCTGGAAGTTCTGGAGAGCCTGGAAACCATCGCCCGGCGAATGAACCTGGCGGTCACCGTCAGTGACTTGCACGTCGAGCGAGTCTACGCCGACCAGGAACTGGCGGAAGGGCTTAAGCTGCCGCTGGCTTCCCGCCTGGTCAACATCCGCCGTGTGGTCCGCGCGGAGGGACGTCCCGTGGCCTACCTGGTCGATACCTTGCCGGAGGATTTTCTCAAACCGGAAGACTTGCCCGAGAACTTCAACGGTTCGATCCTGGACTTTTTGGTTGCTCGGGGCATCCCGTTGACAATCTCGCGAACAGCGATCAGCGCCACGGGCGCAACGGCGGACGTGGCCCGCGTGCTTGAGATCCAGCGCGAGGATGTCTTGCTGAAGTTCACTTCCCAACTTTACGTGGCCGATGGCAGCGTGGTGGATTACACGGTCAGTAACTTTATCCCCGGGTATTTCAATTTCCACGTCATCCGGCGGATTGGGAATGGCAAAGCAGTTTCCAATGGTTCCACATGATGTGAAGACCATTGTTGCTGAAAATCGTATCTTCTCAAAGAGTGGGGGAAGTGGGTGTTTTGGGCGAGCGCAGCTCGCCCAAAACACCCACACCCAGCCTTATTGAAAAGATACAAAATATCTAACAAGTTATCTGGAGGTAAGAAATGCGTAGTTTTGCAGGTCGTGACATTCTGTCACTCAAGGAATTCGAACGGAATGAATTCTTTCATGTATTTGAAGTAGCCGATGAGTTGGAGCCGATTGCCCGCAGCCGGCGCAACACCGATCTTCTCGCCGAGAAGACCATGGTAACGGCCTTCTACCAGCCATCCACGCGCACGCGCCTGGCACACGAAGCGGCCATGCACAGGCTGGGCGGTCACGTGACCGGTTTTGCGGATGCCAAAATGACCCGCGCCGGTGACTTCTACCAGGAGTCGATCAAGGATACTGTCAAGATGCTGGAGTTCTACGGTGACGTGATCGTCATGCGCCATTTCCAGCAGGGCGCGCCGCACGAAGCCGCAAAATGGGCCTCGATCCCGATCATTAACGGTGGCGACGGCTGGGGCGAGCACCCGACCCAGATCCTGACCGACCTGTACACGGTCCTGACCGAGAAAGGGACTATAGACGGCTTGAAATGGCTGGCTGTCGGCGATATGCGTATGCGCACCATGCACTCGCTCGGCTATGCCATGAGCCAGTTCGACTGCCCGATCACTTTTGTCTCGCCGCCTGATATGAGCCTGACCGATGAATTCAGGACCGAGTTGAACCAGTTCAATGTGAACTTTAATGAAGTCGAACACGTGGAAGAGGCCATTGCCGATGCCGATGTGATCCTGGTCGAGCCGGTGGTACAGCCCGATTACACCAAGGCCCGCGACGAGCGCACCGGCGAACTGGATCTAACCCCCGCCAACTACAAGATCACGCGCGAACTGCTCGCGACGAAGGCCAAACCGGACGCCATCCTGCTGCACTCCCTTCCGCGCATGGACGAAGTCCCAACCGACGTGGACATCACGCGCTGGTCGCGCTACTGGCAGGAAGCCTTCAACGGCGTGGTCATGCGCATGGCCCTGCTGGCGCTGGTGTTGGGGAAGATGGAATAATTT
>JAIVGW010000013.1 GCA_020201415.1 Lentisphaerota bacterium | reverse complement strand
CCGTACAACGGCTCCTCATCCCGAACGTCATTACCGGCAATGGGCACCCGCAGTTCGACGCTCCAATAGTCTTCACCGATATGGACCGCGTGTTCGGCACCCGAAACCCAGTCCAGCTGCTCGACCCCATCGCCCATATCAGCGTCTTCGAGGATACCGCTTGGGCTGAGGCGCAGACGGTAATAGGAATGCGTGGTCGTCTCGAACAAAATCTCGATGTAATCCCCTTTCAGCAGATCCGCTTCGCCGTTATCGCCTGGGCCGGGGCTACGGTTCTGCATATCCGGATCCCTGCAATAAACACCAAAATAGAGGGCATTCTTGGCCTTGCGCACATAAGCATACGTATTCAGTTCCTTTGGAACTCTGTTCCCTTCGGCATCACCAAAAAAGATCGTACGGACCGGGCGCCAGTAATCCGGGTCGTCCAACCGGCCATCCAGCTCTTTCCCAGCCAGTCTATTATCAGGCAGGACGCGGACGCTCGGGATATCGTCGCGCTGGTCACGGGACAGCTGATCGCGGAGGGGGTACAGCGTTTCGAGATACTGCGCCACCCGGGCTACTCGTTCGCCATAAATCGAGTCCGTATCGACAACCGCAACAGCCGCCTCGATCCGCTCAAGGGCTCCTGATATCGTCTCCACATTCCGCCCCATTCCGCGCCAATTGACCTCGCTGTATTCGAAAAATTCCTGCATCGCGGCACTGGCCGGGCCATAATACAGATCGTAGTACTCATCCAGCAGCGCCTCCAGATCCAGATCAGCATCCCACCACAGCCGTGATGTCACATAAAGATTGAGGTGATTGATGGCAAACGCATCGTAATCATGGCCGTGATCGTTGGGCCGCTGATTGCTAAATTCCTGATGCTGGTAAACCTCCAGCATATCGCCCAGTGAGTCCCCCTTTAGATCACGCAAATCTTCGGCAATAATACGGGGATAGACGACCGGCACGCCACGATTGGCCGGCACCGCGTCGCGGTAATTTGACCAAATAAATAGCTGTCCCGAAGGCAACTTTTCGAGCCAGCCTCGCCGGATGTCACGGTATTCCTCAAGGGTTTCGGCATCGGCATAAATCTCACTCCGCCGCCGGGAAAACGTAATCGCGAGATTCGGACTCAGTTGGTCAATTTTTTCCGGTGGCAGACGGTACGAGCTGTACGCCAGAGCACCGACCATTCGATCCGGATGGGACTTGTACACTTCCTGCGCAACTCGATTCAGGTAATCAAAGGTCAAATCGGACATCCGTCCAATGCGTTCGCGGCCCGATGTCAGTTGAGCTTGGCAGGATTCGCATTGGCAGGTGATCCCCGCCCCATCAGCCAGATCTATGTTCACCATCGGCTCATCATAATGGTCGAACAGCAGGCGGACATAGGCGACGTGCTTCTCGAATAGCCCTTCAGAGGACAGACACGGGTGCAGATCGTGGCGTTCGCCATTGTAGAGCGCATAAAACTCCGGATGAGCCTCACGCATTTCGGGCCGCATCAGCACCCACTTCATCCCGTGGCACGGCATAATGTGCCCAAGGATTTCATTGCCGGGATTAAAGCCAAGGCGCAGGTTCCAGATACCGATATTGCCCACACCGTGTTGCATGTAGCCATAGCGGAAGTTGCGTACGGGAAAGTCCGGCCGCACTACCCGGTTGACTTGCGGCAGCTCAATACTGGCTGTATGCGGAACGACTTCACCCATCTCGCCCGGTGCATACCACCGAACTCCCAGACCACGCAGAAACTCGTGGACGGCATTCAGTGTACCCGCCTCATCGAAACTCCAGACGTCTTGTTCTGGATAGTAGTGCCTGTAGTGGGTATCAAATGGATTGTAAAAAACATCGCCACTGACAGCATCAAACTCCTGATTGAGTTTTGCTATCGCACCCCCGCTACGACTTTTTCCCCACGGCTCAATGGGTTGGTAGTCGCCATCCGGGCCGAGCAACGCCAGCCAGTTCGAACCCGAATCCATGCGAAACGCACCATGCTGCAAATCGCTCACAGCCAGGCCGAGTTCTTCAGTAAAATGGCTGACGCCCACGTAAATGCGGGTGGCATTAGCCGATGGCTCGGTTACAATGGGCAAACGAGCGCCGGATATTTTTTCGACGTAAGTCTGCAACTCGTCCGCCGCCAGCCTGGTCATTCGGGCGGGTTCCGCGGCCGTGATGATTTCCGCCTGGGGCTGCCCCTGCCGCACGATGAAGACTTCTGCGCGCAGGTCGGCGCCCCAGAGCATCACGCAAGCCGCCCACCAGCCGATCCACCGGGTTCTTTTCATCTCAATCCCCTGTTAAGCCAACCTTGAACAGCATTGCTTCCCCATCCGAGCATCATTCCAGATCCAGTCCTCCCGTCAGCCGCTTGACATACACCTTGACATTGGACACCTTGGCGGCCGTGAAGAAATAGAGTCCCACCCGGTCATGGCCGCCGCCGAGAATCGATTGGTTTTCCTGGGAATCGATCACCAGGTTGCTGTCGACAAACATACGCAGATGACCATGATCATTCTCGACCACGATCTTGTGTATTTTGTCCGGCTCAATCACCGTTTCCGGCGCATTATCGGACACCACCGGAAAACCGGCTTTGGATATCCGGGTCCGCCGATTCATTTTCCAGCCGAACTGGAAGAAATAACCCGTTTTGAGGAAGTCCGGCTGGTCAGGATCGTCTGTTTTGCCTTGCAGCACCGCGCTCAAGTCGGAAACGGCCACCGGCACACCTTCGGCGGAGGGCTGGACATCCGTGTGCGCTTCATATTCCATCCGCAGATAGGCCGGGGCGCCGTCCGCCGGGAAGCCCCGCGCCGAAGCCAGGGTGCCGGCGCCGCGCAGCGCGCCGTCGGATACCGTCCAGACACCTTCCACCACCTGCCAGTCATCGCCGAGTTCATCGCGCTCGAAGTCATCGTGGAAGACCAGGTCCCAGCCCGCCTGCTCCGCCGCCTCCAGGGTTGCGCCATCGGCGGCGCGAATGTAGGTGGGCGCAGCCTTCACCAGCGACTTGGCATGATCCGGATGATAAAGCCCACCGGATGACATGCGTTTGTTGGGCCGGAGTGGACCCCAGCTGAGCGCGATGGGATTGTCCCGCGCCAGCGCTTCCAATTTCTCCCATAAAACCCGCGCCCGCCCGGCCGCCGCGGCGCCGGCGGCATCATCCCCCAGCATGACATCGCCCAGCAAGCGTAATTCCGCCATCAGCTTGTTGGCATCGAGCCCTACCCGTATGAAATCAATGCGCTGACCATATTTGTCCGGGCCGCCACTGACCTGGGCCGCGGCGCGGTCCAGCAAACCGTAGGCCCGATCGAAAAAAGACTGATCGTAAACTTCGGCATAATGATCTTTCGAACTGCTGAATTCATCCACCAGGCGATTACGCACTTCTTCCAGCAACAGCCAGTAGGACTTGATTTCACCCACCGCCGGCCCGAACCCGCGGCGGCAATAGTCATCCATCACCGACCGCCAATCCTGCGCGGGATTCCAGATCATCTGTGCCATCAGATAATACAATAGGCCCTGGTTGGCCCATTGCTCCCAGACCGAGTCCACGCCGATGCCGATGCAATTGTTTTCCACGGCAAACTTGAAACTTTCCATGGTGCGCGCAAACGGCACATCGGGCAGACCGTTCTGCCAGCCGGCCGGATTGCCGGTGTTGGGCCGCCAAACATGGTTGCGGGTGAGGCGGCCCCAGTCGGCATAGTGCTTGGCGTAGGGTTCCTCCTCCAGTGAATCCTTGTCCTTGGCCTTCAATCCCCAGAACATGTTGGCCGCGTTTACGATAACGACATTGTCGGCCGGCACGGCCTTTTGGGGCGCGGGCCGGGTATGACCGTAGGCCAGCGTGGAAACATAATAGTCCCGATCGGGATACCGCTCCTTCAGCAAGCGCCCCAGGTGATTGATAAACGTGACCTCACGATCCGAAAGCGCCGGGTGCGGTTCAACCAGTCCCGCCCAGATAAATTGCCGCAAGGCAGCGTCCGGGCTGTCCCAGGCGCGACAGTCATCGCACACACAGTTGCCCTGGTTGTAACCGTCATTGGGCGCGGCGTTGAAGACCGTCATGTTCGGGTTTCCCTTAAGCTGCGCCTCAACATCTTGCAGCCATTGCTTCCAGACCGCGGGATTGGACTGGCAGATTTTGGCCACATGCGCTCCGGGAAAACCGCTGCGCGTGCCGTCCGGCTGCAACGCAAAAAATTCCGGGTGCGTCTCATGGAAACGCTCCCACCAATATTTGAAGGCATGTCCCATGTAAACGTCCATCGAATCGAGCTGCAGCCGCTGCCGGCGCGACCAGTCACGCGAAATCCCATAACCGCTGTTTTGTAAAAGAGTGGAGAAAACCAGGAACGACGCGCGGCCGCGTATGGTCGGATGGTAACGGTATTCACCATGCGCCACCGCAATGGTCGGGCTTTCAACAATGTCCTCTCCCAGTTCCCCCGGCCACAGCCAACGCACGCCCAGGTAATCCTGTAGAAATGTATAGACGGCATTGGCCGTGCCGTATTCCTGCTGTACCCCTTGAACGATTTTTTTACGACCCTGCACCGCCGTATGCTCCGGATTCCACCGGTCACGCCCGGCAATCACCAGGTGGTCGGCATTGGCCGCGATCAGGATTTCCTCCGGATGTTGGAACTCGAAGTTGATTTCCAAAAATAGCTTGTTCAATACCGGCTGGTAGCCCACCCAGATCGCGCGCGCCGGGATAGGATCCGGGCAACCCTCGATCAATTCCGGCCGCGCGCCGCTGGTCTTCTCGATATACTCCGCCAGTTCCTCCGCCGCCTGGCGCGTAAAGGGCGGCGCATCCTGGAACACCACGATCGGCGCCGGACGCATGCCGTCCGCCACCAGCACCAGTTGCGCCCCAGGCAAAGCGGCACAAAGCCCGGTAATCACCCAACCACAGCAACCCGCGCAAACCAGCATCATTTTTTTCATACTGTTGCTCCTCATGCCCACCACCTGATTTCCGCTGTTAATTTTCAACATCTAAGCTTTTACCGGCAAACAATTCCGCATGCCTTCGCAAAAACCGTTCCGTCTTCATGCGCGTGCGTTTCAACATGCGCGCGTAGTCGTTTTCCCCAACCACAAAACGGTAAAGTTCGTTCCCCAGCACTTCCCACACATAAAGCTGAATATCCTCCGGCCCCATGCCGTACATAGCGGCCGGAGCCCGCACTAATGCCTGCAGCCGGGACGCATCAGTCGCCCCCATGTCCCGCGCCAATGCACTAAGAACATCCGGGTGCTCATTCACCGGCAGGTCATAACCCAGGCCCGCCAACCGCTCCTGCATGGGAGCCTCCGCCAAGTGCAACGCCCACTCCCAGGCTTCAAAAGGGTGCACGGAACGGGCGCTGACACACATACAGTAGGAAGTCAACAACGCCCCGGAAGCCGGTATGGGCAAAACCCGTGCCCGACAACGTTGATCATGACAGTAAACCACGGAAGGCACGTGACGCACCGCCACCCGGGTAAAATCAACCTGATCCCATTGATCAAAGCGTTTTAAGGAGACGGCGGGATGGCGCGCCACGCCGCGCATCTGCTCCAATAAACCGCGCACGGTCGCTTTTCCCAGCCAGGCGGGAACATTGGCAATGCCCGGCCATGGGCATCCGGCGGCAATTAACAGCGTCATGGGAAAAGCCAGGTTGAATAGCAGCGGGTCGCCATTCTTTGGCGGAACGGCGGGAACGGCGGCAAGGTCCCGGAGCAAGCCCTCCAAACCGCGCCAGGTTTCCGGGTCGAGACCGAATTCGCGGCATAATTCGTGATCGGCAGCCAACAGCATGCCGCCGATCATGATCGGCACACCCCAGAGCACACCGGCGCTAGCGCTCATGTTTAAAATTCCCGGAGGAATATCCTGCAAGCGGCCGATGGATCCCTCCAACACTTCCTCGGCCGCAGTGATGGAACCCATCCGGGCAGCCCGTCCGACCGCATATGCAGGCAAGAGCACCAGGTCCGCATCCAAATCGCGCACGGATTCCATGTCGTCACGCCCACGCAGTGAACGGACTTCAAACCGCAGGGAGCAGGGAGCATAGACCCCGGCATATTCCCTGGCGGCCCATTCAAACAGCGGCACCAGCGCCTCATCATGAATCAGACAAGTGATCGGCGGCTGGTCATGTCCCAGCATCACCACATCGGGATGATGCTTGACATCCGGCGCATGCTGTTTGAGCCTCAGACGCAGCAGATGCGCCACGGGCGGCAGCGGATCAGCCACCAGCACACCCTTGCAGGGCAAGGTCACCAACCAGTCTTCCTCTTTTAACTCCCGTACCGCCCGCTGCACTGTTGCCAATGATACATTAAATCGCAGACACAACTCGCGCAACGACGGCAGGCGCTCACCAGGCCGGATGCTCCCATCACAAATGGCTGATGTCAGCCCCTCCTTCACCTGCTCGAACCGCTGTTGCCGCGGACTTAAATTCACAGCCATCTCCCGTGTGTATTTATCTGTACTGGCACTGTATCTTTTAAAAATACTGTCAGCAAGGGAAATTTTGCATTATAAATTTGCACGAGGGTATTGAAAGTTGTAAAACCCACAATAATCACCGGACAATCACCACAGGAGAAAAAACCATGCAAAAGCGCCTGATGCGGATTTGCGGCATATTGCTCTTAACGGCAACTTTAACCGGAGCGGATGTCCCGGCCCAACGTTACAGCAACACCATCGCCCAGGCCACGGCCTACATTACAAACTTCATGGCCGTCCAGAATGTCGCGGGATTAAGTATTGCGCTGGCGGAAAGCAATAACATCGTCTGGGCGCAGGGGTTCGGCTACGCCGACCGCGAAGCCGGCATCCCCGTCAGTACCGGGACGGTTTTCCGCATTGGCTCAGTCTCGAAAGTTTTCACCACCACCGCGGTCCTTAAGCTTGTGGAAGATGCCGGCGTCGAGCTCGACGCGCCGGTGACTGATTACATTCCGGAATTTGCAACCCTGCCGCGCTTCACCAACGACCCGCCCATCACCGTCCGCATGCTGCTTGATCATCAATCCGGTCTGCCGGGCGATATCTTCCACAACATGTTCACCACCGAGCCCATGCCGGGAGTCCTGGACTGGATGATCGCCTATCTGCGCAGGGATTATCCCGCTTATCCCCCGCTCTTCGTCAGCGTTTACTGTAATTCCGGTTTTGTGCTGGCCGAGGGAATTGTGCGCGCGGCGGCCGGGATGCCGTTTACGGACTATGCCCAGACCGGTGTCTTCGGTCCTTTGGGCATGCTGCATTCTTCTTTTCTGAACGACCGCCCGGAAATCAACGACCACCTGGCGCATCCCTATCGCAATGGCGAGCGCGTCCCTGACGAATACATCGGCGGTTATGGCACAGGCGGCATGCTTTCCTCCATGCCGGACTTGATCCGCTACCTGCGCATGGTGAATTACGACGGCATGCTGGAGGGCGTCCGCTACCTGCAAACCAACTCCCTGGCGGAGATGACCGCCGACACCAGCACCAATTGCCCGCTCAACGTGACCACATCCTGGCTTTCCGGCCTGGGGTGGGATTTTGTACGCCGGCATGAACTGGACTATGCCGGGCCGGCCTAAACCGGCGTGCACTGGCCCACCAACACCTGCGTGCCGCCCTTCTCCCCGCCGGTAGCGCTGCCCCAACCGGAAATTGACGCGCTGGTCGGCACCTATATCGCCGGCAATCGTCTGGATACCTTGACCGCCGGCCCGGGCGCTATAACCTGGACGGCCGGCGCGGACGCCGCAGAGCCCACCGTGTATTCCACCCTGGTCCCGCGCGCCAACGGCTGGTTCTCGACTCCGGATTCACAGGACCTTGAAATCACCGTGACCAATATTACCGGCGAGACGGCGTTGCTGGCACGCATGGTCAGCGGCCCGTATCAGCTGACCATGCTGGTCGGCCAGCGCTACGAACCGCAAGCGATACCGGAGGCCTGGACCGCGCGCCAGTCAACCATCTTCCTGGTCGATGACCTGCACCCGCTGGATTATATTCGGCTGGAAACAGTTAATTATGCCATGGTCTTCAGTCAATCCCGCGGCATCCTGCACCATGCCTCGGGATTCAGTAACGGCTACCTGCACCCGCACAATGACCACACCGCTTTTGTGCTCGGCCTGGGCAATCGCGGCCCCGGCGCCGTGCTTGCACGCTTGACCAACGGCGTGGAGCGCCTGCAGTGCGGCGGTTACAACTTCATTGACGCCGCCGGTGTTCCCACCCTGCCGGCGGGAACAACCGTTGGCGCTTCCCTGCCTAACGTGCAAAGTACCGTCTGGTACCGCATACCGGTGCGGTCTTGCTTGAGCTACGTGGCGCGCCTGCAATCCGGCGACGGCTGCGCGGCCGTTATCTGCGACGCTGAAGGTAATGCCATCGCCTGGGGCGCGGCAGGCGATATGATCAGCTGGCGCGCGACTGCCGCCGGTTTCCACTACATCGGCGTTTACGGCAACGGCCATATTGCCGGCGCCTACGAACTTGCCGTAGCCGTCCGCAGCAATGGCGGACATGATTTCGACGGCGACGGCCGGGCCGATCCCGGCACTATCCGCGACGGGACCCTGCAAGCCTGGCTTTCCGCGGCGGGTTATGCCCCCCAGACCATGAACCTGGATGCTGCAACCACCGATCACGTACTGGCGGCTGACTGCGATGGCGACGGTTACGCCGACCCGGTGCTGGTCCGCCCGGACGGCTCCTGGACCGCCTGGCTCTCCGGTAACGGTTACGCCCAGACCACCCTGCCGCTCGGTACGACCGCCGGCACACCGCTGCTGGCGGATGTTGACGGCGATGGCCGGGCCGATCCCATCCTGATCCTGAATGGTCTGTGGTACGTCTGGCCTTCAACCCTGAACTATCAGGTCCAGGGCCCCTTCGACTTGGGGCTGGGCAACGGCAGACCTTTTGCCGCCGACTTGGACGGCGACGGCAAAGCCGATCCCGGCATGGTTAACGGCAATGTCTGGACCGTGGCGCTGTCCGGGTCCACCTACGCCCTGCGCACGGAATCTTTCAACGTAACGGGCATCCCCTGCCCCGGCGATTACGATGGCGACGGTTACGCTGACCCGGCCGTATTCAATCAAGGCTGGCACGCCTGGCTTTCCGGTAGCGGCTACGCCTACATCGGGCCGGTCCTGCCCGACGCCGCCGGCCAGCCAGTGCCTTAGCGCCTGGTGATGCCACGAATCAGTATAAGCAGATCCTTGCCAAGCCACACCGGCCGGACTATTCAACCGCCCGGAACCGCAGCGCATAGAGGTCGCATTCGGCCATGACAAAACGCACACGCACCGGACGCCCGGCAAGGGCGCCCAGGTCGGACCCGTTCTGCCAGGCCACGGACCGCTCAATGTGATCGCCCACCAACGGCAGGCAATCTTCCAGGGCAAACCCCGGCAATGGCTGACCGTCCGGAGTTTGAATTTCCACCTTGCACCAGCCGGCCGCGGATGTGCTGTAATTGAGGGCCAGGTCGTTGCCGTCAAATATCAGCGGCCTGGTCAACATCTCACCCGGCCGCGCGCCGGCATTGATCGAGATAAACCCGTCCGTGCGCAAAACGTACCGATGCCCGCTCTTCGCATGGTAAATCGACATCTCTTCCGGCCCGGTCGGCACCACGTTGAGCGCCGCGTAGTTAGCGCGACTGCCCCAACGCTCGGGCGCCAGCCCGGGACGGATGAAGGCTTCGGTGAACAGGCGGTCGTAAGTTTCTGAACCGGCGCGGCTGGTCATGAACAGAATGTCGGTGGATCCGAGCATACCCCGTTCCGCCGGCACCCCATCAACCTGCCCCGCGGTAAACCGGCTGGGCAGGGCGATATAGATGTGCGGCGCCCGGAAATAGGGATGAGTCTGGTTGGTGTAAAGGTGCTCATTCGGCAGGTTCGGATCCATGAGCACCGGCTTGCTCCAATTGACGAAGTCCGGCGAAGTAGTCCGGCTGATGGTGCGTAGTTTTCCATGACGGGTCTGCCA
This sequence comes from Lentisphaerota bacterium, assembly GCA_020201415.1. Taxonomy (GTDB): domain Bacteria; phylum Verrucomicrobiota; class Kiritimatiellia; order JAAZAB01; family JAAZAB01; genus JAIVGW01. The sequence goes on along the minus strand of JAIVGW010000013.1, from coordinate 4,375 downwards.
GGTGCGGAAGTAACAGACATACTGCTCTTCCGCCTCCGACCAGAATACGACATTCTGCGAATCAAAGGCCTCCTCCGGAGGGTCAAGCACGACGACGGGACGCGCATCGATCATCCGTGCCCAATGGATGCCATCCGCGGACACGAATGGAGTCAAACCCTTCTGATTGTCGGGTTTCGTACGGCCCTGAGCCAGAGCCTTGTAGCGCTGGTCGGGCGCGGCGGCGGGATTAGTGTCAAGAAAAGGTGAAAAATTATGGCTGTGGTCGTTATTGCGCACAATAACATTGTTTGACAGGGAACCGCCGATCTCGATTATGCCCAGCTCGGGAAAGGTCCACTCGTGGCCATCCTGACTTTCAGCGTAACAGGTTATTTCCGCCTGGCGGCCTTCCTGCGCAGGATCACTGCCGCGGTAGTAGCCGCGAAACAGGTCGCCGTCCTTGATGACGGTGGCATATTGGCCGGTAAATGGCGCGTGCGCCAGCGGCAGTTTCTGCGGTTGGTGCAAACGAAACTCGGCGCCGGCCAGTTGATCTACCAGATGCCGGTCAACCAACAGCTCCAGCCGCGAGCTGATATCCACCGGCTCCGACGGCCGAACTTCCGCAGCCACACCTTCGCTCAAAATCATGCCGCTGGCGCACACCACCATGGCCGGCCACCGCAAACAGACAGATGTTTTCACAAGCCCCCCTTCCTGGTAACAAATCATTTAGGGGCAGGGTAAAGAGCCAACGTAAAACTGTCAATGGCTTCTTCTATTTTTACAAGGATGCGCTCGCACCAGCACATCCGGACCTACCCGCCTGGTTTCCCGGAACACCAATTCCGGCGCGCCGGCCAGCGCCCAGCCCACCCCACCAACCATGCCGGGGGCTTCCCGACCGCCGATAATCCTAGGCGCCAGAAAACAAATATATTCGTCCACCGCATTCTGTCCGATCAAATCCGCCGCCATCTCACCGCCGCCTTCACACAATACATGCAACGCCCCCAGGCGTCCCAGCCGCCGCCGCAGCGCCGCCAAAGACACCCTCCCGCGCCGCGCCGGCAGAACCCAGGCCTGGGCGCCGCTGGCCCGCCAGGCTGCCAGCACGGCAGCGGGACAAAGCCGCGTGGTGGCAATGATCGTGCGTGCAGCGGCAGCATCGCACAACATGCGACAGTCGGCCCGCAGCGATCCGCGGCTGTCGAGCACAATCCGCCAGGGCTGCCGCCCGGCAGGCGGCCGCGGCAATAGCGAAGGATCATCCGTCCGCGCCGTGCCCACGCCCACCATGATCGCGTCCGCCCGCCGCCGCAAACTCTGCACCTCGCGCCGCGCGGTCGCGCCGGTGATCCAGCGGGAACGGCCGGCGGCGTCGGCAATTTTGCCGTCCAGCGATACCGCCATCTTCAGCGTGACATAAGGCAGGCCCGACACAATCCATTTGGCAAAGGGCGCCAGCAACTCCCCGGCTTCTGCGGCGCAAACCCCATCCAACACGTTCAACCCGGCCCGGCGCAATTGGCGCAAGCCGCGTCCACGATGCCGCGGATTGGGATCGCGTACCGCCACCACCACCCGCCGTATTCCGGCAGCGATAATGGCCGGCACGCAGGCCGGAGTGCGGCCAACAGTGCTGCAAGGCTCCAGCGTCACGTAAAGCGTGGCGCCCCGGGCCCTGGCGCCGGCCTGCGCCAACGCCAGCACTTCGGCGTGCGGCCCGCCCGCGCGACGGTGCCATCCGCGGCCCAGTACAACCCCCCGGCTCACCACCAGCGCACCCACCGGGGGATTGGGCCGGGTCAGGCCTTCGCCGCGCCGCGCCAGCCCTATCGCGCGGCATGCCAGGATTTATCCAGGATACCATTGACAAACTTGCCCGAATCATCACCCCCAAAACGCTTGGCAATGTCCACCGCTTCATTGATGGCGACCACGGGAGGCACATCCGGGCGATAATTGATTTCATACAACCCCAAACGCAGCACATTGCGATCTACGGCGCTGATGCGGTTCAGATCCCAGTTGGCGGCATGACGCCGAATCACTTCATCCAGACGGCCGATATGCTCGCGCACCCCCAGCACCAGCTCCTCCATGAACCGGCGGGATCGCTCATCCGCCTTGCGTTCGCGCCAGAAACCGGCCAGAGCCTGTTCCGGAGGCTCGGGATTGAAGTCCAGCTGAAACAGCACCTGTATGGCCCATTCGCGGGCCGTGTGTCGAGTTGCCATGGGCTCAGACGCCTATCTTCTTGCAAAGCCCGGCCATCTCCACGGCCGTGAGGGCGGCATTCCAGCCGCGATTGCCGGCCTTGGACCCGGCTCGCTCGATGGCCTGATCCAGATTGTCGGCCACCACCACGCCATCGATCACCGGCACATCGGCCTTCATGGCAATCTGCGTCAGCGCCCGCGCCACCTGGCCGCTGATCAAACCCGCATGCGGCGTGGCGCCCTGAATCACCATCCCCAACGCAATGACGGCATCGTATTTACCGCTTACGGCCAGTTTCTGGGCAATCAGCGGAATTTCGCAGGCGCCCGGCACCCACACCACTGTGACGGCATCTTCGTCGGCGCCGTGCCGCTGCAGACAATCCAGCGCCCCACGCAGCAATTGCGTGGTGAACATATCGTTGAAACGGCTGATCACCAGCCCGAAACGCAGCTTCTGCGCCATCAATTCACCGCCGATTTCCCTGATCTTCATAGTGAGCCTCCTGTGGTTTAAATGTCGCCTGTCAGAGCAAATGTCCCATCTTCTTACGTTTGGTGTTCAGGTATTTACTGTTATAGGTGTTGGGCGGCAGCTTGACCGGCACCCGCTCGACAATTTTCATGCCGTAGCCTTCCAACCCGATTACTTTGCGGGGATTATTCGTCATGAGCCGAATTCGCCGCAGACCCAGGTCGGCAAGGATCTGGGCGCCCACACCGTAATCGCGCAAATCGGCATCAAACCCCAGCCGCAAGTTGGCTTCCACCGTATCCAATCCGGCTTCCTGCAGGGCGTAGGCATGGATTTTTTTCTCCAGCCCGATGCCGCGGCCTTCCTGCCGCATGTAAAGAATCACGCCATGCCCGGCTTCCGCCACCTGGCGCATCGCCGTGTGTAACTGCGGACCGCAATCGCAACGCAGGGACTTGAAGACATCCCCGGTCATGCATTCGCTGTGCACCCGCACCAGCGCCGACTTCTGCCGCGCCGGCTCGCCCATGACCAGGGCCAGATTGTTGGCATTGTTGATCAGATCGCGATAAAGCCGCAACTGAAACACACCGAACTCCGTGGGCAACACGACCGACTGGATAAACTCCACCAGTTTTTCGCGGCGGCGCCGGTAGGCGATCAAGTCCTCCACGGAGGCGATCTTCAGGCCATGTCGCCGGGCAAAACGCAGCAGGTCCGGCAGACGCGCCATCTGCCCATCATCGCGCATGATCTCACAGATCACCCCCGCCGGCGCCAGACCCGCCAGCCGGGCCAGATCAACCGAAGCCTCCGTGTGTCCAGCCCGCACCAGCACGCCTCCCGGTTGCGCTTGCAGCGGAAAAACATGGCCGGGGCTGACCAGGCTATCGGAGGCGGCCCGATCGTCCAGCAGGACCTTAATGGTGTGCGCCCGGTCGTAGGCGCTGATGCCCGTCGTCACTCCCTGGCGGGCATCCACGGATTCCATGAAGGCCGTGCGTATGCTGTCCGGTGGATGATACGAAGTCATCTTACCGATTTTCAGGCGCGCCAGACGTTCCGCCGTCAACGAAACGCAAATCAAGCCGCGGCCATGCGTGGCCATGAAATTAATCGCCTTCACCGTGGCCTTGGTGGCGGCCATGACCAGATCACCCTCATTCTCGCGCGACTCATCATCAACGATCACCACCATCGCGCCACGCCGGATATCGCGCAATACATCCTCAATGGAATCAAAAGGCCTGCGGCCACGCCCGCGGGCGCCCGTCTTGGCGCTAGTCTTGGCTTCCGTCTTGACTCTGGTTTTTGGAGCAGTCCTGGTCTGCTTTTTCATATTTTTGCGCAATCCAGCATCTCGTAAAGAAAACGGCCGGGACAGATGCTGCGCCCCAGGTCGCGATGACCGTAAACTGCCGATCCCGGAATGCGCCAGGCGCCCCGGGCGGCCCGAATCAAAGCCAGCAGTGCATCCACCTGGGCCAACGAAGGCCGCTGCTCTTCGAAGTTGCCCTGCAACATAATCCCCAGATTGTTGGCATTCTCCCCGTACACATGCGCCCCTTTGTAGCAAAGTGAGCGCCCCTGCCATATTTTACCAGTATAATCTATAACAAAATGATAGGCAATATCACCAAACCGGTTCTTCAGATGGGCATCAAGCACACCGTTCAGATCGCGCACCACCGCATCC
>JAIVGW010000182.1 GCA_020201415.1 Lentisphaerota bacterium | reverse complement strand
ACCCTGCGGCTGCTGACCGTGGACGGCGAAATCCCCGACGGCGCCACCGTCAAATAGCCAGCATTAACGGGACCCGCGCCCGCAGATCGAATCCCTGATTACAAAAATCGAACTCATCGCCTGATGCAACCGATTCACGACTTTGGTTACGCCCGATTATTGGAGGACGGCCGCGCGCACGGCCTGCCGGAATGGCGCATCCGTCAGCTCTGGCACTGGCTATATCGCCGGCATGCGGAAAATTGGGAAGCGATGCATAACCTCCCCCGGGAAATGCGCGAACACCTCGCCGGACGCTATACCCTGACCACCACGCGCTTGATTGAAGCCCAGGCAGGCGCCGACGCCGCGGGCGCCGGCAAGCTGTCGCTGGCCTTGCCGGATGGTGAAATAATTGAAACCGTCCTGATTCCCTCCGGCCAGCGCCTGACCGTCTGCGTCTCATCCCAGGCCGGCTGCAAATACCGTTGCGCCTTCTGCGCCAGCGGCCAGGCAGGGTTTCGCCGCAACCTGCATACCGGCGAGATGGTCGAGCAGGTATTGACGGCGGCCCGCCGACTGAAAACCACGCCGACCCACGTGGTTTTCATGGGTATCGGCGAACCGCTGGATAACTACGAAAACCTGCTGGGAGCCGTGCGCATCATCAACGATGGCGAAGGACTGCGCATCGGCGCGCGCCGGATCACCATCAGCACCTGCGGTGTCATTCCCGGCATCCGCCGTCTGGCGGAGGAAGGCTTACAGGTGGAACTTTCCGTTTCGCTGCATGCGGCCGAAGACTCCCTGCGCGCCAAACTGATGCCGGTCAACCGGATGTACCCCCTGCGGGAACTGATCGACGCCTGCCGCGATTACACCGCGCGCACCGATCGCATCATTACTTTTGAATACACCCTGATTGACGGCGTCAATGCCGCGCCACAGCAGGCCCGGGAACTGGCGCTGCTGCTGCGCGCCCTGCCCAGCCGCGTCAACCTGATTCCGTTGAGCCCGGTGCAGGAGTTTTCCGGACGCCCGCCCGCGCCCGCCGCCGTGAACGCCTTCATGCGCGTGTTGCGCCAAGCCGGACTGAATGTCACCCTGCGCAATTCCCGTGGCTCCGGCGTGAATGCCGCCTGCGGGCAGTTGCGCCTGCGGCACAATCCGGCCGCCTCGGCCTCGGGCTCATGAAGAAGAGGCTCTTGCAAAACCCTTGCGGATCGGACGGCTCTCCGAGCCGTCCGCGGACGTTTCGGAGAAACGTCCCTACCAGTAATCAGGAAGGCGAGAGGTTTTGCAAGAGGCTCAAGAAGTTTAAATGCCGCATGCGGAAAAGCGTCGAGCCGCCGCAGTCCAAAGTAATTCTGTGATTGAACTCAGCGCCCCGCACCGCTAAAATGCGTTTTCATTTTAACTTTGATTGACTGATCATGCTCAATTCCGGAAACGCTGTTGATGAACAATCTGTTGCAGCCCGTTTATCCTGACCTGCCCGCGGACGGCCTGCCGCCCTGCCGCCCTCCGGCCGATGCGGCGGACTATCTGACCGATGAATCCCGCCTGCAGGGCCAGGCGGACCGGGTCTATTTCCCGCGTTCGGAGACGGAAATCCTGTCACTTTTGCGCGCTGCCAACGACTCGCGCACACCGCTCACCATCGCCGGCGGCCGTACCGGCATCACCGGCGGCTCCGTACCGTTATCAGGCTGGCTGGCCAGCCTGGAAGGCATGCGCCAATTCACCGGGCTGCGGCGCGGTCAAAATGACACATGGCTGCTGCGCTGCCAGCCGGGCGTTACCCTGTCCGCCATCAACGAAGCCCTGGCCGCGCGCGACTTCCCCGGCGCCGAATGGTCCGCGGAGGATCAACAGGCCCTGAAGGATTTCCGCTCAGCCCCGCCCTGCTGGTTTCCGCCGGATCCCACCGAACAGACCGCCTGCCTGGGCGGGATGGCGGCCTGCAACGCCTCCGGGGCGCGCACCCTGTTCTTCGGCCCCACCCGCAGCCATATAGCGGGCCTGCGGGTGGCCCTGGCGGAC
>JAIVGW010000181.1 GCA_020201415.1 Lentisphaerota bacterium | reverse complement strand
GCATTGATAGTGACGGCCATGCCGCGGCCGCAGTTCACGCCCACGACATTCGCCCCGCCCGCCACAAGACTTTCGGCAACTTGCGCGGCCGTTTGGCCGCTACTGATCAAACCGCCGTCATTGAACACCATCTGGGCAATCACCGGGATGTCCTGGCCGCCAAGTTTTCGCACCACCCCCAGCGCCAGGCGCAGCTCTGCGAGATTACCGAAGGTCTTCAACTGGATCAGGTCAGCGCCGGCTTCCAGCAAAGCGGCCACCTGCAGCCGGAAAGCATCCTGGTAAGTTTCCAAATCCCAGTCGTCATCAATGGTCAGCCCCAGTGGACCGACCACGCCCGCGATCCAAGCCTGTTTGCCGGCATGGCGCCGGGCCAGCTCGACGCTTTGCAGGTTGATTGTGCGCGCCTGGTCGGCCAGGCCGTGGCGACCCAGCCGGATGGGATTGGCATCCCAGGTGTTGGTCGAGACCACCTCCGCCCCCGCCTCGGCGAACTCGCCGTGTACTTGCGCCACCAGATCGGGATGCGTCAGGTTGAGCATGCCGCCACCGCGGGCCAGACCGTTCGGGAGTAATTGCTGGAGGCGGTGGAGCGTGTCCCCATCCCCGGCCATGCTGCCGGCTTGGAGACGTTTGAGGAATTCCTGGGCATGATGCATGCGACACTTCCTGTGATTTCGCGGACCGTTGAGAAAATGCGTTTTAATATAAGCAGATTAACAGAATTCCGCCATGCCTGTCACATATTATCCGGATTACGGCGCCGTTTTTGCTCAACTTCCGGACCCGTCCAATTTCAAGGGGACATACTTCAATCGTGAGCAACGGACGTCTGGCATCTCACGAAACAAGGCCCGTCATTGACACTTTAAAGCTGGTCTGGCAATCTTAATAACGTTGAGTGTGTTTCCACCATCCTTAGGCTACAACCATGAAAAATGTCTTGATCATTTTGACCGACCAACAACGCAAGGACAGCCTGAGCTGTTACGGCAATCCGGTCTGCCGAACCCCTAACCTGGACCGACTGGCTGCCAGCGGGTTGCGTTTCAACCGCAACTATGTTGCCAATCCCATCTGTATGCCCAGCCGACTGTGCATTTTCACCGGCAAGAATATCCGCAACCACGGATTGTGGACCAACGGCCTGCTGATCAACGAGCAGGAAACCGTCGCCGGACATTTTAGCCGACAGGGTTATGCCACGGCCACCATCGGCAAGCTGCACTTTACCCCACACGGCAGCGGCGGCGAAAATAACATGGAATCCGGAGCCTACTGGCACGACCAGACCTTTCCAATCCAATGGCACGGCCCCTACTGGGGCTTTGAACATGTGGAACTGATTCTTGGTCACAACCATGCGCCTAAAGCCCATTATGGTGAATGGTTTTACAAAAACGGCGGCACGGATGACATGATCAAGTTGCAGCGCCATCCCGACAATTTCAAGACCGGTACCCGCCCCCTGCCGGAGCATCTGCATAATTCCGCCTTCGTTGCCGAGCGTTCCATTGAATTCATGCAGAGCAGCCGGCAGGCTGGCAAATCGTTTTTCCTCGTGGCCAGTTTCCCCGATCCGCATGCTCCGTTTGTTCCGCCGGCGGACACGGCGGAGACGTATGCGCCTGCAGATGTAGTAATGCCGGCCGGGAGCGCGGATGATCTCGCGAGCCGTCCGCCGCATTACCGCGAGCATTTCCAAGGGCAGTGGGACCGCGGCCACAGCGCCCGGATCAAAAAACCCACCCCGCACGGCGTTACGGAAGCCGAGACCCGTGACCGTATCGCGAAAACTTACGCGATGGTGGACCTGGTTGATCAAAATGTCGGCAAACTGTTGGGTTTCCTCACCGCGCAAGGACTGCACGACGAAACGCTGGTGGTCTTCACATCCGACCACGGCGAATTGCTGGGCGACCATGGCCTGTGGGCCAAGGGGCCATTTTATTACGAAGGGCTGATCAACACCGCCTTGCTGATTGCCTGTCCGCCCCTGATTAAGCCCGGAGTATCCGAGACTTTGTTT
>JAIVGW010000180.1 GCA_020201415.1 Lentisphaerota bacterium | reverse complement strand
GCGCAAACCCGCATCATCCACGGTTAAAAGACGACCGTCCGCCAAGGCCAGGAACGGTCCCCGCCGGTCGGCTGAAATATCCGTCAATGATGGATTAAGCCAGCGTATGTGTTCTTTCATGGAGTCTTCTTGATTTCTTTATCATTCTTCTCCCGCCGAACGGCATACATCAGGCGCGCTGTTTGGTGTCGCCTGTATGAAATTGATCTGCAATTAACTCCTTCTCGTATCTCTGCTCAGCCGTTCATGGTCGGCATGTCAGCCAAATCGTAGTAGGCGATCATGTAGGGATGGTTTTCATCGTATTCGGTCAACGGTTGAGGATTTCTGCAGACACCCACGTCGCGAATCTCATTCCCTGCGCAATTCAGCCGCCGGTCGCCGAAACGTCGCCGAAACTCATCTGCCTGAGCCTCAATCTCCATGACAATGTCAGGATGCTGTTCATAGACATTATTGGTTTCGCTGGCATCATCACGCAGGTTATAGAGTTCAGGAACAATTTTATCATTTCGGGCATCCACAGACCACTCGGTCTTCCAGAAATGAAGCTTCCAGTCGCCCTTGCGCACGGCCTCCAAGTTGGCCCCCTTGTAGTATGTAAAGGTATCACGACGGGTGGACTTTCCATCGAGAATGGCATCTGCGAGCGAAATGCTGTCAATCGTGGTGTCCGCTGGCAGAGGCGCACCGGTCAGATCAGCCAAAGTCGCAAAAAGATCAATCGAGGCGGCGATCCCTTTACATTCCGTTCCCGCGGCAATCTTCCCCGGCCAGCGCATGATGCAGGGAACCCGTTGTCCGCCCTCCCATGTTTGCCCTTTGGTGCCGCGTAACGGCGCGTTGCTGCCGCCCTCATTCCGGGCCCGTGAACCGTTATCAGACGTAAAAATAACCAGTGTTTCGTTCCGGATGCCCAGACGGTTCAATTCCGCGTCAAGCATGCCCATTGCCCAGTCAATGCAGGCAACAGCTCCGCCGTATGCGCCATTGCGTGAGGTATTGAGAAACTGTTTCGGAATGAACAACGGCACATGCACATACATATGCGCCAGATAGAGAAAAAACGGATTATCCCGTTTACGGCGCATAAACTGCAAAGACTCATCCACATACCGTTCCGTAATACCGCGCTGATCCGGCTGCTGCTGGATGACTTCATTATTGCGCAGCAGCGGCAATGGAGAACCATCCAAATTATAATTCGGTTGCTGCACAGGCTTGCCCACATCGTTCCGCAAGATTACCTGCCGTCCCATGTCATTGCTGAATGGGATCCCGAAGTATTCGTCAAATCCGTGGTTGGTAGGGAGAAACTCCGGCTGATCACCGCAGTGCCATTTGCCAACGATTTTAGTGTCGTAACCGACTTCTTTTAGCTGTTTGGCAATGGTTGACTCCTTCGGGTTGAGTCCCTGTGCCTGGCCTGGATGGAGTACCTGATAGTCGGCAAAGCCTATCCGTTGTGAATAGCAACCTGTCAGCATTGCGGCGCGAGAAGCCGAGCACACAGGCGATGCCATGTAGAAATCGGTAAACCGCAATCCCTCCGCTGCGAGTTTATCAATGTGCGGCGTATCATTACGCGTAGATCCATAGCAGGCCAAGTCGCCATAGCCGAGATCGTCGCAATTGATCAAAATTATGTTTGGCTGCTTCGCATTGTTATGATGGTCTTTCTTCATAAAGTCATTATCCTTTTCCGCATAACGTCACTCCTCAGGCGCGGCCTTTAGGACGTCGCCTGCAGGAGTTTGTGTACGCCCAGCAGGGGCGCGAACTAATGGGGTTAAAGTCCCTTGTATGTGAACCTGTTTGCCGGGAGTAACGCTAAGGAAAATACTGGACGAAGTCAACTGCGGAAAGGTAACTGACCGCGGAGAGGAAGACGGAGTTCAAAACTGTAAGCCTACGGACAGACCGCCGAAGCTCGGTAGAGCGCAGGCCGGGCGCGCCTCGTCGAAGCTCGGTAGAGCGCAGGCGGGTGGTGCGGGAGCCGGGGCTGGCCCTGGCGGTCAGTCACCGGCCACC
>JAIVGW010000231.1:5628-33733 GCA_020201415.1 Lentisphaerota bacterium | reverse complement strand
AACTAAAACCCGGGCGGTACGTCCCTGTTCCCGCAGCAGGCGTTCGTCGAGCGGCTTGATGAAGCGGGCGTTGACTACGCCCGCCGAATGGCCGGCTTCCCGAATCATGGCGGCCGCAGCATGCGCCATCGGCAGCATATCGCCCAGGGCCCAGATTTGGACAGTGGTTCCGGGGGCGATGATCTCGGCGGTGCCTGGCGCCAGTTCCCGTGGTTCCGGGCGCAAAGCGACGCCCGGGCCGCAGCCGCGCGGGTAGCGGATCACGGCGGGCTTGCCCCAGCCGATGGCCGCATGCAGCAGGTCTGAAAGCTCCGCCTCGTCGGCTGGCTGGGCGATCACCAAATTGGGGATGACCCGCAGGAGGGGGATGTCAAATATGCCGTGATGGGTGGGCCCGTCATCGCCAACGATGCCGGCGCGGTCCAGACAGAAAACCACCGGCAGATTCTGCAGGCAGACATCGTGGATAATATAATCGACCACTCTTTGGGAAAAGGTGGAATAAATGGCCAGAAACGGCAGGTGTCCCTCCGCCGCCAGCCCGGCGGCAAAGATCACCGCATGCTCCTCGGAAATGCCCACATCAAAAAAGCGATCGGGGAAGCGCTTGGCAAACTCAGTAAGGCCGGTGCCGCTGGTCATGGCCGCGGTAATGGCCACGATGCGCCGGTCTTTTTCCGCCAGGCGCATCAGGGTGCAACCGAACACATCGGAATATTTGGGCTGGCCGCCGCCGCTCAGCGGTCGGCCGCTGTCGCAGTCGAATGCGGCGGTGCCGTGCCAGTCGGCCGGGGCCTTTTCGGCCAGGTGGTAGCCCCGGCCCTTTTGTGTGCTGACATGCAATAGAATAGGTTCGTCGGACCGGCGGGCCAGTTGCAGCGCGTCGAGCAGGTTGCGGAAGTTGTGGCCGTCAATGGGGCCGATATACCGCAGCCCGAATTCCTCGAAAATTACGCTGCGGAGAAACAGACTCTTTACGGCTTCTTCCAGTCGTAGATACAGGCGCCGCAACCAAGCCATGCCCAGCCAGGCCCGGGCCAGTTTTTCCACGGAGGATTTCCAGCAGTTGTAGCGGGGCCCAGGGAACCATCACCCACGATGGCGATGATGTGTTCCCGTCCTCCGCGGCGGTCACGCGCGGCGGCCATGCCCAGGGCCGCGGAAAGCGCCGTGCCGGCATGCCCGGCGCCGAAGGCGTCGTAGGGGCTTTCGCGGCGCGCAAGGAATCCGGAAATGCCGTCAACCTGGCGCAGGGTGGAAAAGCGATCACGGCGTCCGGTGAGAATCTTATAGGCGTAGGCCTGGTGGCTGACATCCCACAGGAGTTTGTCCTGCGGCGGATTGAAGGTTTTCAGCAGGGCGATGGTCAACTCCACCGTGCCCAGATTGGGCGCCAGGTGGCCGCCGTTGGCGCTGACCGTCTTGATGATCAGTTCGCGCACCTGGGCCGCCAGCCGGATCAGGTCGGTCTCCGTCAGCGGGCGCAGGTCGTCCGGTCCGTTGATGCGGGCGAGGATGTCGTCTGGAGTATCAGACATCGGTAGCATTGGTGGTTGCCTCCAAAGTATCCGCCCGGTTGTCCGGTTGCGGATGGAAGGGCACGAGCTTTTCGGCGTCGTTCTGTTTGATCAGCATCTCGATTTTCTGTTCCACTTCGCTGAGCTTATGCGAACAGAAGTTGATCAGCTGCATGCCATCCTCGAAATGCCGCATCATTTTTTCCAGGCTCAGGGAGCCTTCTTCCATCTCCTCAACGATTTTCTCCAGGCGTTCCAGTGATTTTTCAAAATCAGGTTTTGGTGCGGTTTTCTTTTCAGACGACATGTTCCCTTACCTCCGAGGTGATGCGATCTTTGGCGAAGCGGGTGGTGATCCGGTCGCCCGGCCGCAGTAACGCGCCCGATTTGAGCACGCGCCCGTCGTTTCGCATGGTGATGCTGTAGCCGCGTTCCAGAACGGCGAGCGGATTGATAGCCTGGAGTTGCGACTTCAGGTGCGCCACGCGCAACGCCGCCAGGCGTTGCCGTTGCGCCATGCCGCGGGGCAGGCGCAGCGCCAGCTCGTCCAGGGCCTGCTGGCGTTCGCGCCAGATGTTTTGCAAAGCGTGCCGCGACCGCAGGCGCAGTTGCTCCAGGCGTTGACGCTGGCGGCGGGCCAGATGGCCCGGTTCGCGGAAAACGTAACTGCCGGCTGCCGCCGCGCAGCGCCGGCGGATATCGCGCAGGTGCGTCAACATGGCCCGGGCGTGCCGCTATCTGAACTGATCGATCCGGGCTGCGATTTCCGCCTTGGCGGCAACCACCAGTTCCGCCGCCGCCGAAGGCGTGGGGGCGCGCAGATCTGCGACAAAGTCGCTGATGGTGAAATCCGTTTCATGGCCCACCGCCGAGACCACCGGGACGGCCGAGCGTGCGATGGCCCTCGCCACGATTTCCTCGTTGAAACACCACAGATCCTCCAGGCTGCCGCCGCCCCGGCCGATGATGATGACTTCGATGTTTCCCAGGCGGTTCAGGGAATCCATGGCTGCCGCAATTTCGGCCGCCGCGCCTTCCCCCTGCACGCGTGTCGGCGCCAGCACGATGTGCAGATTGGGAAAGCGCCTGGTCAATACGTTGATCATGTCGCAAATCGCCGCGCCGGTCGGCGAGGTGACGATCCCGATATGCCGCGGCAGCCGCGGCAGCGGCCGCTTGCGCCGCGGATCGAAAAGACCTTCGCGCTCCAGGCGCGCCTTGAGCGCCTCAAAGGCTTCCCGCAGGGCGCCCTGGCCACCCGGCTCCAGGCGCTTGATGATCAGTTGATACTGGCCGCTCTTTTCATAGACACTCAACAGGCCCTGTACCCGGACCAGCAAACCGTCCTTTAATTCACAGCGCAGCCCGCGTTGCTGACCGCGGAACATGACGGCGCTGATCTGGGCGTTGGCGTCCTTGATGGTGAAATACAGGTGTCCTGACCCCGGCCGGCGCACGTTGGACAGCTCGCCTTCCAGTCGGACTTCACCGATTTCATCCTCTAGTACCTGGCGAATCAGGCGAGTCAGTTCCGTGACCCGGAATATCCGGTCCGGTGCGTGTTGTAGTAATCCTGGCATATATGCGGCATCCCTGGCGCTCATGCGGGCCGGGCGGCAAAAGGCAAAGCCCGGACGGTGAAATTAAATGCTAGCGTTTTTCGGTTTTAATCGCAATATGAAACCCGGCCGGATGCTGTTTTTACGGATCGGATTGACACCACCGACGTGGCGTGGTATTGATCGAACCCAGTGCGGTGGCCGGCGCTGGCCGCCGCTGAACCGAATACCGGAGAAGAACAAATGGCCGAGCAAGTTAAAAATATTCTATATATAATGACCGATCAGCAGCGCTACGATTCGCTGGGCCTGGCCGGACAAAGCATCTGTCGAACGCCCTGCCTGGACCGCCTCGCGGCCCGCGGCGTGAATTTCAGCAATGCCTACAGCGTTTGCGCCCTCTGTACCCCGGCCCGCGCCTCAATGTTGACGGGACTGTATCCGCATAAGCACAAGCTGCTGATCAACCAGGATCATCAGCATCCGGTGGCGGACGAGTTCCCCGATCATATCCGGCTGATCAGCAACGACCTCAAGGACGCCGGGTACAACTGCGGTTATGCCGGAAAATGGCATTGCGGCACAACCAAGGTTCCTTCTACTTACGGATTCGAGGGCATGGACGTGCCCGGTTACGGCAGCCACCAGCGCAATCCCTACATCCTGGAATATCAGCGGCGCAACGGCCTCGCGCCGCCGGAACTGCTCGAATGCATTCCGGAATCAGCGCGCGCCAGCAACAAGCTCACCGGCACGACCGGGACTTTTTCCGGGCCACCCCAGGCCTGCGAGCCGTGGTTTACCGCCGAATATTCGATTGATCTCATGCGCAGGTATGCCGATGCGTATCAGACCGCCGGTAAGCCGTTCATGATGTTCACCTCGTTCTGGGGGCCGCATCATCCCTGTAACGTGCCGGAGCCCTATGCCTCGATGTACCTTCCGAAGGATGTGCGGCTCTGGGGAAGCTTTTATGATGACTTGAAATCCAAGCCCCGGGCGCAGCAGATTTTCCGTGACTCGATTTATCCCGGCGGCAAAGATCTGGATGAAGCCACCTGGAAAAAGATGATTGCCAAGTATTGGGGCTTGTGCAGCTTTGTGGACTCTCAGGTGGGGCGTCTGGTGGAAGCGCTGGAGGAACTGGGCCTGGCCGATTCCACTGCCATCCTCTTCAGCAGCGATCATGGCGATACCTGCGGCTGTCACGGCGGGCTTTGGGACAAGGGGCCCTTCATGTACGAGGACACCTATCATATTCCATTGATCGCCAGCGTCCCGGGTCTGGGACAACCCGGGACAACCTGTGATAAATTCGTATTGAATATGGACCTGGCCACGACGGCCCTGGCCCTGGCCGGTGTGCCCCCGGCTGACGGCCACGACGGTCGCAGCCTGCTGCCGTTGATGGCCGATCCGGCTGCGGACTGGCCGGACGATGTCATGTGCGAGTTTCACGGCCACCGGTTCCTTTACACCCAGCGCATGCTGCGCTGGCGCGATTATAAATATGTGTTCAATGCCGCGGATTTTGATGAATTGTATGATCTGGCCGGCGATCCCAGCGAAATGAACAACCTGATCGCGGACGACGGATACCGGTCAGTGGCCGAAGAATGCCGCCAGCGGCTCCTGGCTTGGATTAAACGGACCGATGATGTATTCGATATCTGTGCCGCGGATTTCCTGAACGAGCGGGCGGCCACCGCCGGGTTACAGCCCGCCGGCCGCTTGGCGTGACCAGAGTCGGATTGATTTTCACTGCTAAAGGGCGGGAGGAGCCATGGCGGCCGAACGTGAACGCAACAACCTGGATCGGGCCGCATCGCCCTACCTGCGGCAGCATTGCGATAATCCGGTCTGGTGGCAGGAATGGACGCCCGAAGTCCTGGCGCAGGCCCGTGAGTCAGGGCTGCCGCTGTTTGTTTCCGTCGGCTATTCCACCTGTCATTGGTGCCACGTCATGGCCCGCGAGGCCTTTTCCGACCATGAAACCGCCGATTTTCTCAACCGTCATTTCATCTGTATCAAGGTTGACCGCGAGACGCGGCCCGATCTGGATCAGTATTTAATGCAGTTCATGCAGTCGCAGCAGGGGCATGGCGGTTGGCCGCTGAATGTCTTCCTGGTGGACCCGCAGCGTCCGGTGTTCGCCCTGACCTACGCCCCGGCCCGCGCCGCCGGTGATACGCCGTCACTGCTGGAGATTGCCCGGCGCGTGCGGGATTACCTCGCGGCCGGGGCGGATCAAATTCAACCGTTCCAAGCTGTTGAAACGCCGCCGCCGCCAGTCATGCCGGCCGTTTTGGAGGCCGGGCTGTTGGCCGGGTTTGATCGTGAGCTGGGCGGGGTGGGGCATGGGGCGAAGTTTCCGCCGCATGCCACCCTGTTGTTTATCTTATACCAGTTGGCTGTGGCCGGCCGGCCGGAAATGGAGGAGGTCTGCCGTCGGACGTTGACGGCCATGCGCCGGGGCGGTCTGCACGATCATCTGCAGGGTGGGGTTTTCCGTTATTGCGTCGATCCACGCTGGACTATCCCGCATTTTGAAAAAATGCTTTACGATCAGGCGCTGGGACTGTGGTGCCATGCGCTGGCCGCCCGGGTGTTGTCATGTCCCGCCAGCCGGCGCATGGCCGGGGGCATCATGCGTTGCCTGCGGGAGACTTTCGAACTGGACGGTTTTTTTGCGACCGCTTTTGATGCCGATACGGACCACCGGGAAGGGATGACCTACCTCTGGCGGTACGACGAACTCAAGCGCGTGCTCAGTCCGGAGAAATTTGCCGAATTGGCGGAGTTTTACCACCTGCCGTCACAGGGCAATTTTGAGGGTTGGATTCATCTGACGCGGAAAAATGATCAACCGCTGGACAAGGTCGAAGCCGATCTGCTGGAATTGCGCCGCCGTCGGCCGCAACCCATGCGCGACGACAAGATTCTATGCGGCATCAATGCGCTGACCGTTTGCGCCATGCTGCAGGCGGCCCGGCTGCTGGATCGGCCCGCCTGGGAGGAGCGGGCGGAAAACCTGGCCTGCCGTTTGCGCGAGGTTTTCTGGGACGGTCGGCGCCTGGGCCATTGTCTGTGTGATGGGCGGGTACAACAGCAGGGTTTTCTGTTCGATGCCTCCGCGCTGCTGCTGGCGGCCACCATGCTCGGTGAGCGGGAGGCCGACTGGCTGCCTTTTGCACGGGAACTTGCGCAATATGTGGCGGGATTCCACAAGGCGGACGGATGGGTGGAATCGGCCGCGCCGGACTTTGCGCCGGTGCCGGCCTCATGGTTCGATCATCCCGTGCCCTCCTCGATTTCGCTGGCTGCATTGGGACTGGCCCGGACGGCGGCCCTGAACAGTGAGCCGCCGGAACCGCTCGATTACCGGCCGCCGCATCATGCGGACTTTTACAATGTGGCTGCCATGTTCAGCCAGGGCCTGTTTCACCTGGTCCACTCCCCGCAGCCTCTGCCCTGGAGCCGGCTGCCGGCCAATGTCATGCAGTTGCGCGGCGCCGAGGTAATGGACTGCTATCGCAATCGTTGCGGGCCGCTGCGGGCCCCTGCACCGGGCGGGACAAAATTAGTTTAGACCGACGCAAGAAGGGAGCGCTCAATTATGGGAACAGCTGTTGCCAAAATGTACGAATACGCCAGGGAACGCTATGCCGCCATAGGCGTTGATGCCGATGCCGCGATCGATCGCATGCTGCGGGTTGACGTCTCTATGCATTGCTGGCAGGGTGATGATGTTGGCGGATTTGAGCAAACCAATATGGCCGGCGGCGGGATTATGGCAACCGGTAATTACCCGGGGCGGGCTCGTACCGGTGATGAATTGCGCCGGGATGTCGAGCGGGCCATGAGTCTTGTGCCCGGGCGGCACCGACTCAACCTGCATGCCATATATGCCGAGACGGAAGGCCGGCGGATTGAACGTGACAAACTGGAGGCTTGTCATTTCTCGCGCTGGATCGATTGGGCTCGTGAAAAAGAACTGGGTCTCGATTTCAACGGTACGTTTTTCGGGCACCCCCTGGCCGCAAACGGCTTCACCCTTGCCAACCATGACCAGCATGTGCGCAATTTCTGGATTGAGCACGGCCGGGCCTGCCGCAGAATTGCCGCGGCCATGGGATCGGCCCTGGGCAGAACTTGTATTCATAACATATGGATTCCCGATGGATACAAGGATGTGCCGGCCGACCAGCGTTCACCACGCGAACGGCTGGCGCAATCCCTGGATGAGATCTTGCGGGAGTCTTTGCCCACCGCCGCGGTGCGTGATGCCGTGGAAAGTAAATTGTTCGGGCTGGCCTCCGAGAGCTACGTGGTCGGCTCACACGAATTTTATCTCGGTTATGCCATCAGGAAAAATATCGAGTTATGCCTGGATTCCGGTCATTTCCATCCAACCGAGAGCATTGCGGGAAAACTTTCCGCGGTACTCTGCCACCTGCCGCGAATACTGCTGCATATCAGCCGGGGCGTGCGCTGGGATAGCGATCATGTGCCGCTTTTCTCGGATGAGGTTCGTGAAATTACACAGCAGGTGGTGCGGGGCGGGTATCTGGACCGGGTGGATATCGCGGCCGACTGGTTTGACGCCACGATCAACAGGATTGCGTCATGGATCATAGGCCTGCGCAATATCCGCAAGGGGTTGCTGAGCGCCATGCTTGAGCCGTTTGAGATGTTGTGTGCTTGTGAGCGGGACGGCGATTACACCACCCGGCTGGCCCTGCAGGAAGAACTGAAGACCATGCCCTTTTCGCTTGTCTGGGATTATGCCTGCGAACGGGCCGGGATGCCTTACGGCGCGGCCTGGCTGGATGAGGTCAGGGACTATGAAAAACGCGAGCTTGGCAGGCGCGCTTGAGGGGGTAAAATGACACATGAAAGTTTCTCGCCGTACCTGGAAGAATTACTGCATATTTCCCACGTTCTGGGCGCCAATCCGCTTCTGGTCCAGGCCGGCGGTGGTAATACCTCCGTCAAGGATCATGCCGGCCGCTACATGCTTGTCAAGGCCAGCGGGACGCCGCTGGGCGGCATGACCGACAGCCGGGGATGGGTGGCGGTGGACCTTGCCGGTGTCCGTGCGCTTCTCGATCGGAAGGATCTGCGCAGCCTTGATGATCAACAGAGGGAACTGCAGGTCCTGGAACTGCTGTCACAGGCCGTCATCGCCCCGCCGGACGCCCGGCCTTCCGTGGAGACGCCCCTGCATGCCCTGCTTGATCGTGTGGTGATGCATTCCCATGCGGTTGCCGCTAATGCGCTTGCCTGTCATCCCCAGGGACGGCGCTTGATCGTAGAGGCGTTGGGTGCTCCCAATCATCCCCCGCTCTGGGTGCCCTATACCGATCCCGGGTCGACGCTGGCCTTTATGGTGGCGGACAACATAGCTGAATATCGCTGTCATTATGAGTCGGCGCCCGATGTGCTGGTCTTGCAAAACCATGGTTTGTTCATCGCCGCAGCCTCAGTGCAGGATTGTATCTTGAAGCAGGCGGAAGTGTTGAGGGCTCTGGAACAATATTTTAACCAGCGCCGTGAAGTGGGAATTGGAACGCGCATACAGGATGTCATCGCCCGCGCGCTGCATCTGGCGGCCCGGCAATGCGGGCGGGAGGCGGGTGTAATTCATTTTTCACGACGGCTGGGAAATTTCAAAAGCCGACATTATTGGCCGCCCGTGGAAAATTGGAATCACTGTCATCCCATAGAAACAGGAAATTCGCGCGCGCAGCGGGCTGAGCTTTAAGATGTTTATGAATATAAAGACAAGATAGTGACTTTGATTTGAATAAGTTTAAAACAAACCTACACTGATTCATAGCGTAAGCTTAACATTGCCATGGAAAAACCGTTCGATATTGGATTGCGTCCTCAGCTATTGCTCGATGATGATCTGATATCTGATAAAAAATACTTTGCTGAGCAACTTCACACGGTTAGCAAAAATCCGAAGCCAGTGCTCGTTCCGGCGGCTCCTTGGGAAATGCCCGGGCAGGGCGCCCTCTGGGGGCCGTTGCATGTTGAACGCGATGACGATGAATTCAAGCTGTTTTATCACACTTATGGGGCTTATCCCGGCTTAGGGCAGGAAACCGATCCGCGCTATGCCTGTCTGGCCACTTCCCGTGACGGCCTGCATTTTGAGCGGCCGGAACTGGGCCGTTATGAATTTAACGGTTCGAAGCAAAACAACATAATTGATTTGAAAACCAACCTGGGCGGGCAGGGCCACGGCTGGCTGGATGCCAGGCGGTTTGCGCCTGATGAGCCGCCGGAGTTTCGGTATAAAACCGTTTTTTGGATGGGCCCGGGCGCGCAAGGACTGCGCGGACATGGTGTGGGCTTTTCCCACGATGGCCTGCTATGGCGTCCCTGGAAAGACAATCCGGTTGTACAAGGGCGCAATTCCGGGGATGTGGTCACTTGCGCCACAACCCGGGATTGGTTTCATCCTTTGCATTCAGCGCCCATGCCGCCATCTAAATATGCGCTGTTTCCTAAAACGCATGTTTTTATCAATGGCTGGCGTCGGCGGTCTATTGCCGTCTGCGTGTCTGATGACGATCCGGCCAGCCCGCCGTTTACCAAATTTTTCGATCGACAACTGGCTTTGACCCCCGACATATTGGATGACGACATGGCCGCGGATCGCCTGATTGCCGCCCGCGACATCCTGACTTATGACAATGCTGCAGACTATCGCTGTGAATTCTACGGTATGTTTGTTTTTCGCTGTGGTGATGTGTTTTTGGGCATGCTCTGGGTGTACGATGCATCCTGTTCGCTGGAAAGAGTTGGTGGCAAGAATCAGTATGCGCTGGTTGAAGTCCAGCTCGCGGCCAGTCGTGACCTGTTCCATTGGAAACGCCTTGGCGGCCGTTTGCCAATCATCCCGCGCGGAGCTCCCGACGCATTCGACAGTCATATGATATTTTATCATACCTTGCCTGTGGAGGTTGGAGACGAGTGGTGGATCTATTATGTGGGACACAACGAAGGGCACGCTATCCGTAATGGTTTTACCCCGGAAATGCGTGATAAATTCCGCGCCGAAGTGCAGGCCGGCCGACGTTTTCTGCCCAGCATCGGCCTGGGCCGTATACGTAAGGAAGGTTTTTTTTCGCTTGATGCCGGATCAATACCGGCGGAATTGGTAACGCGGCCGGTTGTCACTGACGCCCCGCAATTGTTTTTAAATGCAAATGTCGCCCCCGGCGGCCACCTGCGTGTGGAACTGCGCGACGAGGCTGGACGACCTTTGCCCGGATATTCATACACTGATTGTAAAGATGTGGCCGGTGACGGTGTTCGACTTCGCGTGAGTTGGAAGGTAACCGCCACAACTCCGGTATGGACCGGACAACCGGTCCGGTTGGCATTCCGTGCTCAAAACACGGCCTTGTATGGCTTTGTGTTTGCGTGATTTCTCAATATATAAAGGCGCCTCATCAATGGAATATAAAATTGATCACATTGCGGTACGCCAGGGGTTTAATGGCCGTACATTCTGGGCGCAAGCGCGCGCCGGCGTGATTCCCTCGCGCCATAACGGGCCGCATCCCACTATAGTGCTTACAGCCGCCACGCAAACCCTGCTTTCCACCGGCCATACCGTGCGGTATTGCGGTGACAGACATCCCCTGACCGGCAGTCGGCGGCATCCGGCATATTCCACCTATAATGCCGACAAGCGAACCTGGCAGCCCTGGCAGATTCTGGAACTGCCGGACCGTCCGGAGTTTGCGGCGGCCGGCGCCGGCAGCACTCAGCGTTATGACAGCAAGGATGGCACAATATTGCTGCCTGTCTACTTGAAACCCCTGTCGGATAATAAAAAAACATGTAGTGCATCGACTGTTTTACGTTGTGCCTTCAACGGCACAAAGCTGCAGTATCTGGAGCACGGCACGGAAATGACAATATCCGACCCGCGCGGCTTCTGCGAGCCCTCGATCACCTTTTACAACGGGCGTTTTTACCTGACTCTGCGCAATGATGTCCGCGGTTATGTTTCCGCCAGTAACGATGGGCTTAATTTTGACCTGCCGCGTCCCTGGCGCTTCGACGATGGCTCAGAACTGGGCAATTACAATACCCAGCAGCATTGGGTGACGCACAGTGATGGTTTGTTTCTTGTCTATACGCGCCGTGGATTGAACAACGATCATGTATTCCGCCATCGAGCTCCATTGATGATCGCTCAAGTTGATCCGGAGGATATGACGGTAATGCGGGAAACGGAACGTGAACTTGTCCCGAATCGCGGCGCGCGTCTCGGAAATTTCTCGGTGTGTGATGTCACGGAAAATGAAACATGGGTGGTTGTGTCGGAATGGATGCAGCCAGTCGGGTGTGAGCAGTATGGCAGCGACAACACCATATGGGCGGCGCGTATCCTGTGGTCCAGTCCAAATCGTTCATTGGCGCTCCGGAAGTAATGTAAAAAATATCGACACCTTGGTCATAAGTATGAAAGAAAATCTAATAGAAATATTGGTTAATGCCTTGTATCTGCTGGCGCTGATTAACCCGATCAGTAAAGTGTCGGTTTTGTCTTCGGTTTCAGGCACTGACGCTGAATGTCAGATCAAGCCGCTTGTGGGCAAGGCCAGTATTGTGGCGGCCTTTATCCTGCTTGGCGCCATGATTTGCGGTGATTTTGTGCTGCGGGTGGTTTTTCATGTCCAGCTGCATTCCCTGCAATTTGCCGGCGGCATCGTCCTGTTTTCGGTCGGCTTTACCGCCCTGCGCAAGGGCGTGTTCTTCGAGCGTGAAACGCAGGCAAGTTATGATGACATTGCGCTGGTACCGTTGGCCTGCCCCATGATCGCAGGGCCGGCGACTATAACCGCGTGCATCGCCTTGCAGGCAACTTCCGGTTTGCTGTTGTCAGCGGCTGCGCTGGTTGTAGCTGTCTCAGTCAATTACATTATCATGCAGATGTCCCGGTATATCAGCCGGATTCTTGAACGCTTCAATTTTCTTGGTGCTTTGATCCGCATTACCGGTCTGGTCGTGATGACCATGGGGGTACAGATGGCCTTCGATGGTTTGGCATCCTGGTACGCGACCTTAATGTGATTAATCTGCAAAGTGATTTGGCGCCAGTGGCATCTGGAACCAATTAACCCTTGGGTTTGTTTGATGGAAGGGTTCCCGTGGTCGCAAACGTCCGACATTTTGAAAGTAGCTATGAAATCAATATTTGAGGAACAAGGGTCAGCCTGCCACATTCCACAAACTGCTTGAAACATGATTATGGAGATAATTTACTGGCGTTACATAGGGACGGGAATATTGAAATAATGGAATGTAGGCAAGCAATCATACGAAAGGATTATGCTGAAATGGAACCAATAATTCTTGGAAGCCGGCGCGAATTCTTCTGGGACGACTTCCTGGTCGATACGGATCGAACCACCGCTACGCCCAGATTACACCACCCGCAACCGCAGGAGGTGGTCATGGTGCATGATGCACCTTGGGAAGGGGATGGCTGCAACTTTCATTGCATTGTCAGGGACGGATCGCTCTACCGGATGTATTATCTGGCCTGGCAGATGCTCGATCCAGATGCGACCGAACATAAGACCAGTGGGATCACCGTGGCCTATGCTGAAAGCACGGATGGGTTGACATGGGTCAAGCCCGACCTCGGCCTCTGTGAATTCAATGGTTCGCGTAAGAACAATATCATTCTTGATCAATGTACCGCCGCGTTTGACAACTTCTCCGTATTGAAGGATCCCAACCCGGACTGCTCCCCGGCAGAGATTTACAAGGGGGTCGGCGTCAATAAGCGCGACAAGACTCTATGGTGCTTTACCAGCAGCGATGGCGTCCGCTTTGCCAAGGCATGGCCGATGACTGATCGCGGTGCATTCGACACGCTCAACATTGCACTCTGGGACCGGCGCCGGGGACGGTACCGCTGCTACATCCGGGATTTTCACTCGTTGACAGTTGACCAGACCGATCTCCGCCAGCGTAATCGGAGCAAAGGCCCGGTGCGAGATGTGCGGTGGATGGAATCAACAGACTTCAGGAAATGGAGCGTCCCGCAACTGCTTGATTTCGGAGACGGCCCGGATTACCCGCTGTACACGAACGTTGTGCAGCCTTACTACCGGGCTGATCATGTCTTTGTCGGTTTCCCGTCCCGTTATGTTGAGCGCACGGCTTGGACTCCGAACTATGACCAGTTGCCCGGTGCGGAAGACCGGAAGAAGCTTGTAGCGATCAAACCACGCTTCGGGCTGACGGTCACCGACTGCGTGTTTATGTCATCCCGCGATGGCCGGCGTTGGCACCGTTGGGATGAGGCCTTCATGACGCCCGGCGTCGAGCGCGAGCGCAACTGGGTATACGGAGACTGTTTTCCGGCTGTAGGCATGATCGAAACGCCCAGCCGTCTGCCCGGAGCGCCCATGGAGCTGTCAATGTACGCTTACGATAATCACTGGAGCCGGAAGCCTGCGGAACTTCGACGTTATACGCTGCGCGTCGATGGGTTTGCTTCCTATCACGCAACTTACCAGCCGCAAAGACTGGCGACCAAACCATTTATCTTCGCAGGACGCGATCTCTCAATCAATCTTGCCACCTCCGCGGCAGGCTTCGTCATAGTCAAATTGTGCTCGGACGATTGCGTCCTGACTTCCTGTGAACTTTTCGGCAACAGCCTGGACCGGCGAGTTGTCTTCGAGGATGGCGATGTTGCACAACTTGCCGGAAAGTCGGTAACCATGGAAATGGAACTAAGCGCCGCGGACGTCTATTCGTTTCAGTTCAGGCCTTGATCAACAAAGCGCCAACAAGCAATGTTCGTTATAAGAATCACTAGCGCAAAATTTACCGCGCCCAATGTTTTTGTGTGGTTGACAGGTGGGCAATATGGGAGTAATAGTTCAATATGATGATGCGAAATTATTTTTCGGAATGGTTTATCCGCAAGGGAAGGTGGGCGGTGTTACATTTTGGAGTACACTATGATGTAAAAAAATCGGCACTGAACTTTTGGAAACAATTGACTTGTCATGCGGGAAAATCATACTGTCGGATTAAACTGATACGGAATGTGCTATGAAAACAATCAGAACACGATGTAAAGTTTGGGTTTTGACGGCAGGTTGCATAGTAGCGGGTGGTACCGATATGAACGTGTTCGCCGAACAAGTCTGCCCCAGACCTTCTGCCAACAACGCAAATTCCTGGGCCTTGCAGAAAAAACTGATGCCTCAGGACGGTACCATGGATGACGAGTTTTCTTTTGCCGTGGCCTTGAGCAGTGACGGGAACACGGCCTTGGTCGGCGCGCCTTATGCCGATATAGGCGCTAATGAGGACCAGGGTGCGGCTTACGTCTTCACGCGCTCCGGCACGACTTGGAGCCAGCAAAAGAAACTGGTGGTGCCGGACGGCAACTCCAACACCTGGTTTGGCTACGCCGTGGCTCTAAGCAGCAACGGGAACACTGTCCTGGTAGGCGCCATGGGTGCGGACACGAATCAAGGAGCCGCCTATGTCTTTACCCGCTACGGCGCAACCTGGAGCCAGCCGACGAAACTGGTTGCCGATGACGGCGCCGCCTATGATTACATGGGACACGGCGTGGCCCTCAGCAGCAATGGCTACACGGCCCTGGTCGGCGCGTCTTTTGCCGATGTGGGCGGGAGGGCGGACCAGGGTGCGGCCTATGTGTTTACCGGCTCCGGCGGTAGCTGGAACCAGCAGAAGAAGCTGATAGCCGCGGACGGGGCGTTGTCAGATGTATTTGGCCATGCGGTGGCCTTGAGCAGTGACGGGAACACGGCGCTGGTCAGTGCCTACCAGAGCGGCATTGCGAATCTGGGGGCTGGATATGTATTCAAACGTTCCGGCAGCGCCTGGAGCCAGCAGGCTAAACTGACGGCCGCGGACGGTGCTACCGGGAATCAATTAGGCTGGGCGGTGGCCTTGAGCGGTAACGGGAACACGGCCCTGCTGGGTACCCCCTGGGGCATTGTGGGGCGAACTATGTCGGGAGCCGGCTACGTGTTTACCCGCTCCGGCGCAACCTGGAGCCAGCAGGCTAAACTGGCCGCCGCGGACGGCAGAGAGTGGGACGATTTTGGTTACACGGTGGCCCTGAGCGGCGACGGCAACACGGCGCTGATCGGGGCGCCGGACGCGGATGTGGGCGGACATGCGGACCAGGGCGCCGGCTACTTGTTCGCGCGTTCCGGCAGCGCTTGGAGCCAGCAGGAGAAAGTGGCGGCGGCGGACGGCGCCACCTATGATTATTTTGGTTGCGCCGTGGCCTTGAGTGCTGACGCGCAAACGGTCCTGGTCGGTGCTTATTATCCGAATACGGGTTATGACCAGAAATACGGCGCCGCCTATTTGTTCACTGATGGCGGCAGCAGCCCGGTCGGGCCGACTATCAAGGCCAATGGCAGCACAAATAATGTCAGCGTCAATTATCCCGATCTTTTGTCCGTTACCGTGGAAATGAACGCGGGCAGTTATGCGGGAACGCCGGTGGACTGGTGGATCATTGCCTATGCTCATTCCGGCCAATGGTATTACCTGAACCATGCCCAGCAATGGACGCTTTTCAACGGGAACCTGGCATTTTGCCGCCCCGTGTACCAGGGCGCGCTGTTCAACCTGCCCTCCACGACGGTCTTGGATCGGTATCAACCGCCCCGCGGGACTTATGACTTCTGGTTTGCCGTGGATTATCCGATGGACGGGACGCTGGAGTTGACTCCCGGGTGTCACCTCTACAAAATGGTGACGGTGACGGTGCAATAACTTTCACCATACCTGAAATTACAGTAATGAAATTGAAATATGCCGTTCTGTTCGTTTGCTTATATATGGCTGCATTAGGGTATTCCGCCCCTCCAGCCGATGCGCCGATCCCGATCATATCAACGGACCTTGCCGCACCGGCACTTGTTACGGTCGCCAGGCAGGGCGGGACGGTCAAGATCCGATCCCAATCACACAGCCCCGCCACGGATTTTATTTATTCACGGAATCGCACTGGCCGTCTGACGGAGACCGTCAATGAAGTCGTCGTGGAATATATTGACAAGCTATTGCCTGAAGGCCGCAGGCTCCTATCCGTCCAGACGTCCGCTGAAGCCGAGACGACAACGGAGATTTTCGGGGAAAGGCATCTTTTGAAGGTAAGAACGAGCGCCAGGGAGTCCATCGCGGCGCTGAACGATCGTCCTGATGTTCGTTATGCCTATCCCGTTTTGTACGATCTGGCCGGTTTACACCGCATCATGCTAACCGACCGGATTGTCGTTTGTCTTGCTTCTGCCGATGTTGCAATTGCAACGGTCAACCAGCGATATCGAACGGAGACGGTTGGCCCGCTGACGGGCAATCAATGGGTGGTGCGGTTGGTGGAACCCAAGGAAAATTATCCCGTGGATGTAGCCGAGGCCATTGCGGCGGATCCCGCCGTGGCGTGGGCCGAGCCGGATTTCATCCAGGAAAGAGACCTGAGCGCTGTATCCAACGACACTTTTTTCGGTAACCAGTGGCACCTCCACAGCACAGGACAGAGTATCGGCGGCAAGACTCCGACGGTCGACAATGACATGGATGCACCCGAGGCATGGAATATCACTGTCGGCAGTCCCGACGTAATCATCGCCATTATCGATACCGGCGTGCAAACCGACCATCCGGACCTTGCCGCCAATATTCATCCGGGCGGATACGATTTCTATGATGATGACGCCGATCCGAATCCTTCAGACGCCGCAGACAATCACGGCACCCCCTGCGCCGGTGTGGCGGCGGCGGTCGGCAACAACAATCTCGGGGTGGCCGGCATGGCATACGGGTGCAGGATTCTGCCGATCAAGATAGTTAAAGGAAACATTTTCGTCAGTGATTCCGTCATAGCCGACGCCATCCGATATGCGGCACAATATGCCGATGTCATCAGTTGCAGTTGGGGGGGCGGGCTGCCGTCAACGACCATCCGCACCGCCATCCGCGATGCACGCCAGGATGGCGCCGGCGGAAAAGGGTCGCTTGTTCTTTTCGCGTCGGGCAACTCCGGCGGCTTCCGCGGCTTTCAACTTTCCGGTTTCAGTGCAGCTACGTATACATTTAATTGGAAGTACTCGAAAAACAGCTCGGTTTCCGAGGGGGAGGACACCTGCTGGCTGGATTCCGTGACTTTCCCTGATGGGGTAACAGAGAACTTTGATTCTGTTACCCCGCCGGCTTTGCCATCCGGCTGGAGCGGGTCATGGACTTCCATGTATGCCACCAGCGTTCATCCGGCTCATTCCGGCAACCAATTCGTCAAGGCCAACTCCATCTCGCACTCCCAAACCACGTATCTCAGCCATACCAGGACGCTTTCCTCTGCCGGCAGCTTGACTTATTATATGCGGGTTAACTGTGAAGACAACTCTGCATCCTACTGGCAGGACTATGGTGCAATTGAGATTTCAGGCAATACCTACCTGTTGACGGCCGGAACGGTGGCCTATCCCTCGGCATGGGACTCAAGCGTATGCGTGGGCGCCTGCAATTCGGGCGCCACAAAGTCCGAGTATAGTCAATATGGGCCCCAGTTGGATTTCGTGGCGCCGAGCAGCGGTAACAGCGCTCAACTCCGGATTGAAACAACCGATCGAACCGGCACGGCCGGATATAATACAAGCTCGGGCACAGCCGGCGATTACTGCAAGGCTGGTGACAACACGGGCTTCGGGGGCACATCCTCCTCCACGCCGCTGGCCGCGGGGATCGCCGCCTTGGTGCGTTCCGTTATGCCCGACCTCTCCCCAGCACAGATACGTAATATAATGCGCGAAACAGCCAGCAAGATTGACCCCGGCGGTGCAAGTTATGCGGGCCGCCAGACCGGACGCAACGTTTTTTACGGCTGGGGCCGTGCTAATGCCTATGCCGCCGTCCAGAACGCTCAGGCCAGCCGCGATATAATGACCATGGCCAATGACCTGAAAATTACCGAAGTTACGGATAAGCCCGCCGCCATCGCTTTCATTGAAATCTATAACAAATCGACCACAGAAGCGTATTCCCTGGATAATCTGGCCTTGACCGACAATGAGGCTGGGAACGATACGGCCGAAGGATCATGCCGCTTTCCGGAAGGCTATACCCTGCCTCCGCGGGGCTTGGCGTCTTTGACTCCGGATTGTCGTTCAATGGATCTTTCATTCCCAAGATGGAAATCTTGGGTGCCGCGGCTCCCAGCCTGGAAAGTTCTGATAATGTGATGCTTGTTGTCAGCGATGGGAAAGATATCACGTTTCTCAGCGAAGTGTTGGATGGTGTTGCATGGGGAAGTCCGACATTGAGCAGCGGCTGCGCCTTCGGCGTGGCCCCAAGGCTTGCAGAGACAGAAACCTTTGCCAACACTGCGGGCCTGGACGACGGCTCCTCGCTTCAGCGCCTGACGGATACTGATACCGATAATTCCGCACAAGACTTTCATGTCCTATCCCGTTCCCCGGGTAAACTAAACAATTTGTCCACCGTCGCCACGCCGACCTTCAACCCCGACGGCGGCATATATTCGGGCGGCAGTGTGAACGTGACGGTCAGTTGCGCGACGGCGGGAGCGACGATCCGCTACACGACCAACGGCAGCGACCCGACGGAATCAAGTCCGGTGGTGGCCTCGGGCGGCACGGTCCCCGTGTCCCTGCCTGGGATCCTGAAGGCCAAGGCCTGGAAGACAGGGATGAATCCGAGCGCGGTGAAATCCGCGGCTTATACCCGTGTCGTGCCGGCGGCTGGAGATTTCGACGGCGATGGCTTTGCGGACCCGGCCGTGGTGGACACGGAAGGCAACTGGTATGTCTGGTTTTCCAGCGCCGGTTATGCCCGAAACGGACCTTATGTCTCGGGTGTGTCCGGCACCCCGGCGGCCGGGGATTTCGATGGTGACGGCTTTGCGGATCCGGTAGTGGTGCGCGGTACGACCTGGCATGTATGGCTGTCAACTGCCGGTTACCAGGAGTCCCGCCATGACCTGGGCGTCTCCGGCACGCCGGTCCTGGCCGATTTCGACGGCGACGGCCTGGCGGATCCGGTAGTGGTAAACGCCGCCGGTAACTGGTATGTCTGGTTTTCCAGCGCCGGTTATGCCCGAAGCGGACCTTATACCTCGGATGTGGCCGGCGCCCCGGCGGCCGGGGCTTTCGATGGTGACGGCTTTGCGGATCCGGTAGTGGTGGACGCCGCCGGCAACTGGTATGTCTGGTTTTCCGCCGCCGGCTATGTCATGGACGGACCGTATGACCTCGGGATCAGGGGCGCGCCGCTGGCCACCGATTTTGACGGTGACGGCCTGGCGGATCCGGTAGTGGTGGACGCCGCCGGCAACTGGTATGTCTGGTTTTCCAGCGCCGGTTATGCCAGGAGCGTGCCGTATCCGTTGACGCCTTGGCTTGAACAGGAGAATTGGTAAAGCCTGAAAATATTCCACTGGAGATAATGAGCGTGAATGCATATAGTTTTTTAACTAAAAGCACCTTCTCGCCGGTTCGTCGGATCATGGCCGCCGTGCTATCAATGACCATCCTGGGTGCGGCATACGCCGCGACCGATGTCCTGGAACCGGACTTGATTGAAACCCTGAAACAGATCGGAACGCTGGAGGGCGACGCCCTGGCTGCCGCGATGGAGCAGATCGAGGCCGCCTATCTGGAAACCGACGTCCCGGCACGCCGCAACCTCGTGGAAGTGCTGATCGCCTTGCAACCTGCACCGGAGGATCATGCCTGGCGGATTTTGCGCCGCGCCACCCGGGATGCGGATGCGGGAATCGCCGAGATCGCCTACCAGGGGTTGGGTGCGCCGCGCATGGCGCAAATGCGCGAACAGGCGCGCACCGGCGAATGGGCGGCGCTGGTCGAGATGTTTGCCGATGAGGATTTCGCCGCATGGCCGGATGTGGACCTGGCGCGCGATGCGTATTTTCTGCGGGGGCAGGCCTATTACCACACGGCGCTTCTCAAGCCCGGTGCGCTCGCCGGTGTCATTGAACATTTACTGAATGCCTATTCCATGACTTCCGATAGGAAGTATCTTGACCGGGCCGACCATTTCGGTACATTGGGGATGGCGCTCTTTCTGGGCGATGGTTTGCCGCTCCCAAAAGCCACTAACCGGCACGCCCATTACGAAGCCATTACCGGCGGTCCCGATTTCATGGAGGCGTTATTGCGACTTCACGAGGTTCTGAATGCAATCGGGCCGCAGGTTTCCCCTTCAGCGAATCATTACCTGGATGCGGTCCGGGCCTATACGTCCGCCATGATCGAAAGCGGGCGTGACGTGTACGGGGAAAAGCATACCCCTCTTTTTGCGGCGGCACTGATGCGCCGCAGCATGACGATAGGCTATGCCTCAAGTCCGGGTTACATCCAGGATTTCGGCTTGATACCGGGCGTCCGCTCGCACGACCGCTCCCTCGGCGGAGCCAACCCGCAGCAAGACACGGCGCTCTACGGCCTGCTCTATCGACTGACGGAACTGACCGGTGACAAACAATACGCAGCAGAGGCGGACAGGGCGCTCGGTTATTTCTTTCTGAACTGTCAAAGTCCCGCCACCGGGCTCATGGCTTGGGGCGAACATATCTACTGGGATTTCCGGATTGATGAGGTCGCCGGTTCGCAACCGGCGCACGAAATCTGCGGCGAGTGGCCTTTCTGGGACGTCTGCTACCGGTTGGCGCCCGAAGCCTGTTGGCTGTTCGCCATTGGGCAGTGGGACCATCAGATTGCCGACCAAACGACCGGCAATTTCAGCCGTCATGCGCAGTGGTCACGGCACGGGCCGGCGACCGACTTCGAGTTTCCGCGCTACGCGGGGCAGATGATCGTCAATTGGGCCGACGCCTACGGACGCAAGGAAAACGAGGCGCGGCCCCGGCGCAGCGATCTGACGCAGGCGATCTTCATTGTGGTCGGACGCATGGAAGCCAACATGGAAAAATCTAAATCCGGCTATCTCATTGCCGCGTCGCAACTGAAGCATAGCGAATGGGTTTGGCTGAACAGTAATCTTGAATTGGCCCGTTGTCTCTGGAAAGCCGCGCCGATCCTGGATGAGGATCGACCGGAACTGGCGGAGCGCATGCGGCGTCTGGCTGCACGACAGGACGAAGGTTTCTTCAAGGCGCCCCACGCTATAACGGAAGGTGGCGGCTTCGCTCACACGCTTGATTCGCTTACCGGCCAATCCGTCAAGCCTCCTTCGAAAAGCCAGCCGTACACATCGGTTTTCGCAACCGGATACGGCCGCCCCATACACGCCAACATGGCTAATCTGTGCTATGCCCGTTACACGCAACTGGCTGCCAGCCATCCGGAATCGGCGGCGAGCTATCGGAAAATGATTCTGGCCTCCGCCGACCAGTATTTGTCCGCCGAACCGGCCGCTTGGCACTATCGCGAAGCGGCTAAAGCCGATCTTACGCGCGCTGTCGAAATTTCACGATGGAAACACCGGCCTGTGCTCACGATGCTGGGCAATGTCCACCGCGACTTGTTTGACGATCGCGAAAGCGCCATGGCGCGCTACCTCGAGGTGATCGAAAACCGTGCGGAATTTCGAGTCGTGTGTGAAGTGGCCGGCATGATGCGCGAAGACGGGGATTATGACGGTGCGCTGGCAATGCTCAACCGAATCAATCTTGAATCACTTAGCCCCGGTTGGAGGGCGCGCATCCTGTCGGAAATCGCACGTACGCTGGCCGAAACGGGACGCATCGAGGCGGCCCGCGAGCTCTATCTTCAAGCGCTGGAGCTTGATGTCTACATCGACCTGCGTAATGCGATCCTCGCTGCAATCGATGCCTTGGCTGAACAATTCCCGTCTCAGGCAGCAGGGCAGCGATGAGATATGCGGCCCGAAATACGGGTGCTGGCGATGCTTGTGACAACGTGTTTCCGTCTGCAATTCACGGCGCCAGGGTTTCCTCGATCAGGGTGGCGGCATTGGCCACGGGGACATCGCCCATGATGGGCTTGCTGGTTGACAGGCAGAAACCGCCGCCCGCGCCCATAACGTCCTTCAGGCGCCGCACTTCGGCGCGGATTTCATCCGGTGTGCCCTGTGGCAGCAGTTGCTGGGTGCCGACACCGCCCCAGAGCCGCAGGTCGTGGCCGAACTCCCGCTTGATGCGGCTGATGTCCATGGCTTCCGGTTGCAGGCTCTGCAGCACGTCCAGGCCGCTTTCGAGCAGGTCGGGGATGATGTCAAACACATTGCCGCAGGAATGTTGAAATGTCCATTTGCCGGCCTGATGGACCCGTTCATAAAGTTTGGCCAGGCGCGGTTTGATGAAGGCGCGCCACAAGTCGGGGCCGATGATGATGCCGCGCTGGTCGCCGTAATCGTCCACGAAGATGATGCCGTCGCAGGGCAGCTTAAGCAGTTCATCCACCAGTTGCAGGTGGCGTTCCAGAAGCATGTCGAAAAGCCGGTGGCAGAAGTCCGGTGATTCCAGCAGATCCACGAACAGGTTTTCAAAGCCGCGGATCATCCAACTGCATTCAAACAGGCCGTGACAGATCTGCACGATTACCAGGCGTCGGCCGCGTTCCCGCTCCATTATTTCCCGGGCTTCGTTAAATCCCAGCCTGGGCAGTGACAGATGCGGCCCCGCCGGCGGAGACGGGGCCGCCAGCAGGTAAGGCACATAGTCGGGGATGGTGAAGTCCTGCAGCTCGGGCTCCGCCAGGACCGGCCGGACGATATGCGGCGTGGCGCCGGACTGCCAGATGGAGCCGTGAATATCACGATAATGACCGTCTTCCACCGGCGTCTTGGGCTCCCATTCGATGATCAGGCGCAGGATATGGTTGTCGATCCTTTTTTCCCAGCGGTTGTCGCCGTAATGGGCGTTGAGGCGTTCCCGTGTCTGGTCGTCGTACCACACCGTGTAGGGGATGGGCGCGGTTTCTTCGAAGGCAAAAGCTTTCAGTAGTCTATCGCGGGGAGTCTGGTTCGACATGGGCGGTTCCGGATGCGGCCGTTAAAGATTTCAAAGAAAAAGCGCGGGGCGCCGATAGCCTGCATGGCCTGGATCAGTCGCCAGCTGTGGGTGTAGGGAACGCTCTGGTCGTATCGTCCGTGGTGCAGGGCGAGGTTGACTTCACGCAGGGCCTCAACATGGGACAAGGGCGACCGGTCGCGATATTCGGCATCGACTTCCGGGCTGGCGCCCGGCGCGCCACCGCAGCAGGCCTCCATGCCGGCGACATAATTCCCCGTGGCCCTTTCCCGGTGCCAGGCGGACAGATCGGTGATGGGTACCCAGGCGTCGACGGCGCGCCAGAGTTGCGGGGCGTAGGCCGCCATCATCAGGGCCATGTGTCCGCCGCCGCTACCCCCCGCCAGCATGATTTTGCCGCGATCAATGGGGTGCTGGGCGCATATGTGTTCGACGGCATCCACAATATCCTGCCGCGCCAGGCGCGAGCCGCAGGCCTGGGGGGCGCGCGGATTGTCCGCCAGGTTGGGGCCGCGGAATTCCGGCAGCAGCAGCGCCCATCCGCGGTCGCGGCATGGTTGCAGCATTTTCTTCACGCTGTTTTCGCGTCCGAAACTCCAGGAATGCAGGCCCACCAGCAGCGGCCGCTTGTCGCCGGGCGGACAGTCAAAAAGGCTGGGTTCTTCAGAGCCGTCGATTGTGGATTTAATCTTTATTTCCTGTATTTCCATGATTCCATTTTTCCGTGGGATGCTATTGAAATGTCTTTAGTTCTTCCAGCATGTACATCACTACCCGGCCGATGTCCCGCAGGCTTCCGGCGCATAGTTTGTCGGCGGTGTCTTCCACCGTATGCCAATAGTCGTTGCGGCCGGGCACGGAGCCGAATTCGAAATCAATCAATACCATGGCGGGCATGCCGGCGTCGAGAAACGGTTGATGGTCGTCCAGGATGTTGGTCTGCAAAAGCTTGAACTTGTGTCGGATATCCGCCCGGGCGGCGGCCCGCAGGGCGCTCGCCGTCAGCCACGGGGCGCCGTTGCGGGGGATGGTGACGGTCAGGTCGCGATCGCCGATCATGTCGATGATAATGACTGCCTCCACCAAAGCGGCCCGGCCGTCCTGCCGCAGGGCGGCGGCCAGGTGCCGGCTGCCGTGCAGGCCGTCGCCCGGCCCGTAGCGTTCCATGCATTCCTCACCGTCGAAAAAGGCCAGCAGGATGTTATGCTGCGGCCGGGGGCCGGCGCGCAGGACCCGCCCCAGTTCCAGCAGCAGGCCGGTGCTGGAGCCGGAATCGTTGGCCCCGATGAAATCCGGGGCGATTCCAGCCTTGGTGTCGTAGTGCGAGCCAAGGACGATCCAGTGCGGTCCGGATCCGGGAATCACCCCCAGGACATTACGGAAGGTTGCCGGTCCAATCGGAGCGGGGTCTTCAAAAATGTCGAGCATAGCTTCGATTTCCAGGGCCGTCAGCCGGTCGCGCAGGTACAAGGCCGCCTTTTCTGCGCCAGATGTGCCCGAATCCCGCGGCCCCAGGGCAATGAAATCAATGACTTCCGCCAGTGCCCGTTCGCCGTCCGGCAGTGGCAAGACGGCGGGTGCTTCCGGCGTGGCCGGCCGGCAGCCGATCACGAGCGCCAGGGCCATGATCAACAAAAATGCTGTGGCGGTTGCGGGCCCTCGGTTGCGGCCTGGTCCAGCCAGCCAATCATACCGGCTGGTGGTAATGTTTAAAATATTCATGAAGGCCTGCGCCGTCGGTTAATATGTGTCTTTTTTAAAGTATAGCACATAATATGAGCAATGTGAAGACGGCGGCTCGCCTTGAGATGGATTGACGCTGGTTGCGCGATATGTTAAGAAGCGTGCATGCAAATTGCGGAACAGAAATCAAATGGTGGCGTGGGCATTGTGCAAACCAGAGTTTTGCGCGTCAACTTGCCGCCGGAAGGTCTGGTGCTGGAAAACGGCGTGGTGCTGCCGGAATTGCATGTGGCCTATGAGACCTACGGGCAATTGGCGGAAGATGGCGCCAACGCGGTTTACATCTGCCATGCCCTGACGGGCGACGCGCATGTGGCAGGTTATCATGACGCCTCCGATCGCAAGCCGGGGTGGTGGGATGCCATGGTTGGGCCCGGCAAGGGTATCGATACGAATCGTTTCTTCGTGGTCTGCGCCAATGTGTTGGGCGGCTGCATGGGGACCACCGGGCCGGCTTCCATTGACCCTCGCACCGGACGCCCCTATGGCTCGACTTTTCCCGCCATCACCACCGGCGACATGGTGCAGGTTCAGTGCCTTTTATTGCAGGATCTGGGAGTCAAACGCCTGGCAGCGGTGATCGGGGGGTCATTCGGCGGCATGCAGGTATTGGAGTGGAGCGTGCGCTACCCGCAGATGGTCGCCCGCTGCATTTGCATTGCCTCCGCCATGAGTCTTTCGGCCCAGGCTCTGGCTTTCGATATTGTCGGTCGGCAAGCCATCATGGCCGATCCGGACTGGACCGGCGGCGATTATTATGACAAGGCTGAAAGGCCCAAGCGCGGTCTGGCCCAGGCGCGCATGATAGGGCACATCACCTACCTGTCATCGGAGAACATGAAGCGCAAATTCGGCCGCGAAAAGCGCGCCGGCCAGGCGCCGCGCCGGCGCTTTGCCACTTCCTTCCAGGTGGAAAGCTATCTGGACTACCAGGGCGCAAAATTCGTCGATCGCTTCGACGCCAATTCCTACCTGCACATCACCGAGGCCATGGACGTTTTCGATCTGGCCGAAAAACATGCTTCGCCGGCGGTGGCGTTTGCCAGGGTAAACCCGGAAATGCGTATCCTGGTGGTGGCGTTGAGTTCGGACTGGCTGTTTCCGCCGGAGCAGTCGCTGGAAGTGGCCCGTGCCCTGCAGCAGGCCGGAAAACACGTCTCCTACTGTCTGTTGCGTTCGCCCTACGGACATGACGCCTTCCTGGTGGAGGTGGAGCATCTGGGCGAGGTGGTCAAGACCTTCATCGAAGCCTCGGCGCCGGCGCCGGATGCCGCCGTGCCGCCTGTTCCGCGCCGCCGCACCTCACGCGCCAATAGCGCGCAGGATCATCGTCTGATTGCCGGGCGTGTTCGGGACGGGGCGCGGGTGTTGGATCTGGGTTGCGGCGGCGGCGAGCTGCTGCAGGCCCTGGCGGCCCAGCGCGGGGTGTTCGGGCTGGGGATGGATATTGACCTGGAAAACGTGCTGGAGACCATCCGGCGCGGGCTGGATGTCTTTCAATGCGATCTGGATGCCGGTCTGGGCATGATTCCCGACGGCTCCTACGATTACGCTGTGTTGAGCCAGACTCTGCAGGTGGTGCGCTTCGAGTGGTATGACACACCCAACATTCATCTGTTCACTCTGCGCGACTTCAAAATGCTCTGTGCGCGCGACGCCATCAAAATCGTCGATATCTGCTGCCTGCCGCATTCCCGGATCGACGCCCTGCTTATCAAAATGGCCGGCTACAATCTTGGCGCCGACCGGGTAATCATCACCATAACACGCGATCATGACCGAAAGGCGCAAAATGAAACTTGATCAATGGATTAATCGCAGTCTGCCGGCCGTGGTGAAAAATCTGGCGCACGACAGCACCTGCTGCAAAGCCTCCAGCAAGCGGTTCAACCTGGCCGGCCAGCGCGCCGTGCACCAGCTGGTGGACGGCCTTCTGGGAGTGTTGTTCCCCGGGTGCCACGGTGCGCCTCCTCCGGCCGGCCATCTGGAAATGGCATTTAATATCCAATTGCGTTCCATTGCCCTGGCGCTGGCCGAACAGATCGAACATGCCTGCCGCTACCAGTGCGAGTTCGACAAATGCCGCGATTGCGGAGACTGCCGCCGTAAGGCGGAAGCCGCCGTGATTTCGCTGATGGAGGAGTTGCCGGCGATTCACCGTCTGTTGCAGAGCGACATTCAGGCGGCTTATGACGGCGATCCGGCCGCCCGCTCCCTTATGGAGATCGTCATGAGTTATCCCGGGCTGCATGCCATCGCCATTCACCGTCTGGCGCACCAGCTTTACCTGCAGGATGTGCCCTTGATTCCACGGGTCATGTCGGAGCTGGCCCATTCCCGCACCGGGATCGATATTCATCCCGGCGCGCGCATCGGCAAGGCTTTCTTCATCGATCATGGCACCGGCGTGGTGATTGGCGAGACCTGTGTCATTGGACGGCACGTCAAGATCTACCAGGGGGTGACCCTGGGGGCCCTGAGCTTTCCCAAGGATGAGCAGGGCAACCCGATCAAGGGGATCAAGCGGCATCCGGATGTGGGCGATAATGTCACCATCTACGCCGGCGCCACCATCCTGGGCGGCGCTACCAAAGTGGGCGCCGGCGCGGTCATCGGCGCTAATGTGTGGTTGACCCATTCCGTGCCGCCCGGCGCCAAGGTTTACAACCGCCAGCCGGATCCATTGCGCAACGTTACGCCGCCCAAAACCCGCAAGCCCCGGAAATCGCGTTCATGATGAAGCGACTGTCAATGCCCTGTTGGCTGATAGTCATGCTGGTCTGTTTCCGGCTGTCCG
Organism: Lentisphaerota bacterium; assembly: GCA_020201415.1. Lineage (GTDB taxonomy): Bacteria > Verrucomicrobiota > Kiritimatiellia > JAAZAB01 > JAAZAB01 > JAIVGW01. The sequence goes on along the minus strand of JAIVGW010000231.1, from coordinate 6,085 downwards.
GACCAGGTTGGACTTCGCCGGTGGCAGTCTGTGAAGATCCCGTGTTTAACTTTCCCCCGACCCCCGATACTGAAGAAATCATGCATACCTTTGAGTTGCGCAATCAGGGGAAGGACGACCTGGTCATTCGTCGCGTACATGCCGATTGCGGCTGTCTGCTGGTTTCCGTGCCGCGCGATATCCTGCCGCCCGGCGAGAGCATGGAATTGATTACGCGCTTCATCCTGCGCGGACGCCGCGGTCTGCAACGGCGGCGGGTGACGCTGGACACCAACGATCCCCTCCAGCCCGCCCTGACCCTGAGCCTGATCGGTCAAGTTCTGGTGGATGCCGCCGTCGAGCCCGAGCGTCTGTTCTTCGGCAATATCCGCCCGGATGCGGCGGTGTCGCTTGAAGCCCTGGTCGAGTTTCACGGCCTGGAAGATAAGTTTTATGCCATCACCGAAGTGACCCGGCC
>JAIVGW010000231.1:0-5605 GCA_020201415.1 Lentisphaerota bacterium | reverse complement strand
GCGTACCGCCGCTACCGCTCGGCCGTTTTCACAGCGCCGTGGTGATCCGTACCGATCACCCGCGCTCCTCGCAATTGAGTCTGGAACTGTCCGGCAGAGTGGTTGCGGCGGTTTATCCCATTCCGGATGAGATCGTGCTCAATGGTTCCGCCCGGCGGCCGATCAACACGCTGTTGCTTTTGCGGTCGGCCGATGAACGCCCCTTCCAGGTGCGTGAAATCCAAACGCCGTTGCCGGAAATGCGGGTTGCGCATCGGCCGGCCACCGGCGGAGGTGTGCGGGTGGAATTGCGCGAATGGCGGGCGGCTCCGGAACTGGATGGCCGCGTCCTGCGGATTCTTACCGATCATCCGGAGCAGCCGGAACTGCTGGTGCCGATTGTCGTGAAATAATGCCGTGCGGAAAACGCGGGCAGGGTTATGCCGCGCTGTTGTAAGGCAATCAGCGCGGCCGGCTGGGACGCAGGATGCCTTCTCCCACCAGCCGCCGCCGGTCGGCTATGATTTCCTCGTCGGTGAAGCCGGTGCCGTCGCTATCGGCGCGCAGGGGGTCGGTGCCCCAGATTTGCAATTCCTCGTAATCGGAAAGGCCCTCGCCGTCGCTGTCCCGGGCCACCATCAGGGTGACCTGCAGTGCGCCGCGGGGATTTGGCGCAACTGTGGCGTTGCCGCGGAAAAATACATGCCCCGGGCGTTCGGCCACGATGTTGGCCTGTTCTCCCACGAAATAGACTCTGTTGGTCTGTCCGCTGAGTCTCATCAGCAGGCCGTTGGCCGGCGCCTCGACACCGAAGTTGCCGCGCCGGGTGCGCGGTTGCCCGCGCGGCCCGCAAAGTCCGAAATCGTCGCCCCACTGACCCTCCGCCATGCAATGGATGATCTCGCCCCGGCGCACGCTGATGCCGCTGTTTTGCCAGCCGCGGTCGGCATGGACGGGGAACACGTATTCCAGCGGCCGCTGGGACTGCACCGGACCCAATGTGGCGCAGCCGGCCAGCAGGCCCAGCAACAGCAAAGCCATGGACTTCAGCGGCGCTTGTTTGCTTTTTGAGTCTGATTGCAAGCTGGTCACCCGTTTTTAGCCTCGAACTCACGCATGAAACCACACAAGGCCTCGACGCCGGCCTCCGGCATGGCGTTGTAAATCGAAGCGCGCACACCGCCGACCGAGCGGTGTCCCTTCAATCCCTGCAGACGCAATTCCTCGGCCTGTTTAAGGAATTGCTTTTCAAGATCCTCTGTCGGCAGACGGAACGTGACGTTCATGTCCGAACGGTATTCCGGAGCGGCCGTGCCGCGATAGAAGCCGCCGGCGTCGATCACAGCATATAGCCTGGCGGCCTTTTCAGCATTGCGCCGGTAAAGATTCTCCAGACCTTGCTTGAGGATCCAGCGTGATACCAGCATCATCAGGTAGATACTGAAGGTCGGCGGGGTGTTGTAAAGGGAGTTTGCTTCAAGGTGTGCTTTGTAGCGCAGCATCTGTGGCAGATTGGCCGGCGCGTTTTCCGCCAGATCCTTGCGCATGACCACCAGCGAGATGCCCGCAGGCCCGAGATTCTTCTGTGCGCCGGCGTAAATCATGCCGAACTGTTTTATGTCGAATGGGCGGGAGAGGATGTCGGAGGACATGTCCGCCACCAGCGGGGAGTCCGAGCGCGGAAATTCTTTCCACTGGGTTCCGGCAATCGTCTCGTTGGAGGTGATATGCACATAAGCCGCGCCCGGGGTTAGTTGCAATTCGTCCGCCACCGGCAGGCGCGCCGGTTGAGCCTTGGAGGTGTCGGCGGCCACATTGACCCGGCCCACCAGCTTGGCCTCCTTTAGCGCCTTCTCGGCCCAGGAGCCGGAATTGATGTAATCCGCGGTGCGCCCTGCGCTCAAAAGGTTGAGCGGCAGCATGGCGAATTGCATGGTGGCGCCGCCGGGCAGAAACAGCACGGCGTAATCGTCCGGGCAGCCCAACAGCTTGCTGAAATTTTCCACGGCTTCGGTATGCACGGCATCGTAGAGTTTGCCGCGATGGCTGATTTCCATGACCGATGCGCCGCCCTGCCGGTAATCCAGCAGTTCCTCACGGGCTTCTTCCAGAACCTCCTGGGGCAGGGTGGCCGGTCCGGCATTGAAATTAAACGCGCGCGTCATGTGTTTTCCTCCGGGTGTGTTTGACAGCGTTAAAAGCTCTGCTATTCTATTGATATATGTCGGCAAAGACAAGAGTGAAATGGAGTAAAAATTATGTCGGAATATGTCCTGAAAAACCGTGCCGTTCCGCTGGATGAGTCTTGGGATGTGATTGTTGTCGGCGGCGGTCCGGCCGGGTGCACTGCCGCCGCTTCCGCGGCCCGCGCCGGCGCCAAAACCCTCCTGGTCGAGGCGGCCGGCGCGCTCGGCGGCATGGGCACTTCCGGTCTGGTCCCGGCCTGGTGCCCTTTCACCGATAAGGAGCGGATTATCTACGGCGGCCTGGCCGAGCGGGTATTGAAGGCTTGCATGGCCGGTATGCCGCATGTGCCCGAAGACCGTTTTGACTGGACGCCCATTGACGCGGAACTGCTCAAGCGCTTATACGATGATCTATTGGCGGATCATGGGGCGACGGTGCTGTTCAATTCATGCCTGGCGGCGGTGGAGAAAGAGCAGACTGAATCCGTTGATGCAATCGTGGTGGCGAACAAGTCCGGCCTGACGGCTTACCGGGCTAAAGTCTATGTGGATGCCACGGGTGATGCCGACCTGGCGGCCTGGGCCGGCGCCGCCTACGAAAAGGGGGACGGCTCCGGCGACCTGCAGCCCGCCACCCACTGCTTCACCCTGACCAATGTCGATATGTATGCCTATCGGCATTGCGGACGCATTAAAACCAAATCTCGCAGCCCCCGCGGCAGTGTTATCGATCGGATAATTGCTTCCGGTAAATATCCCGAAATACCTGATCGACACGCCTGTAACAATATTGTTGGTCCGGGAGCTGTCGGGTTCAACGCCGGTCATGTCTGGTCGGTGGATAACACCGATCCATTTTCCGTGAGCCGGGGATTGGTTCAGGGGCGGAAAATCGCCAAGGCCTTTCGCGATGCCTGTGCCGAATTTTTCCCCGCGGCTTTTGCCAATGCCCATCTGACCCAGACGGCGCCCCTGCTGGGCATCCGTGAGACGCGGCGCATTATGGGCGCCTATCGCCTGACGATTGATGATTTCACCAGTCTCCGGTCATTCCCCGATGAAATCTGCCGCAATTGCTATTTTATTGACGTGCATCACAGGCAGGTTGAAATCGGGTCGGATCAGGAAGGGGCGTCCCATGCGATTCATCTGCAAAAGGGGCAATCGCACGGCATACCCTATCGCTGTCTGACGCCGCGCGGATTGAAGAACGTGCTGGTCGCCGGCCGGAGCATTTCCACCGATCGCACGCTGCAGGGCAGCACGCGCGTCATGCCGGTATGTCTCTGTATGGGCGAAGCGGCCGGACTGGCGGCGGCCATGGCAGCCGGGGCAGGGCGCCCGGATATTCATACAGTTGATACGCAGGCCTTGCGCAATCAGCTCAGGGCGCAGGGCGCCTATCTGCCCGAGGTGGAAGGCGAGCACAGGGAGAACGGTTGCAGTAATGATCATTCATCATAAATGGCAGTATGCAGAACAAAAATTTTAATTTATGGGTCTTTGGTGATGCGCACGTGGGGTCTGATCTCAAGCATGGCCGGGAGAGCCTGGCCGATGCCATTCGTGACTCTGAAAGCGGCGGCCGCCAGGGCGGACCTTCCTTTGAATGGGATATTGGCATTGATGCCGGGGATATGTCGGGCGGGCAAGCGGTGCCTCAGGATGATGAGGGCGCCGAAGTAGTCCGCCAGTTCGGGGCGCTTACGCGGCATCACCGGGAGGCCGTTTACAGTGTTTGCGGCAATCATGACCGCAGCGGTCTTAACGAGCCGGAAGCGTGGTGGTGGCGGAAATGGGTTGATCCCATGGGGCGGAACACCGGGTTTTCCGGCGTGGCGCCCGTCCGTAGACCGTATCCGGTGGAGGGAACCTGGAGCCGCTACTCGTTCCGGGTGGGCAACCTTTTGTTTCTGATGATGAGCGACATCAACGAGCCGACCCAGACCGTTGGCCGCGGCGATCTCGGCGGCAATCCCGGCGGAGTGGTCAGTGGTGAAACATTTCGCTGGTGGCAGGGCATGGTTAAGGCCAATCCGGACTCTATCATCATCAGTGTGCATCACTACATGCTCAAGGAAACCACGGTGGCTTCCGGGGAGTGGGAGGGTATGATCAAAGACGAGCAGGGCAATTGGCGTGGCCATTACCATGGATACAAACCGCGGGGCACACCGCAGGGTGCATCCTACCTGTATTTTGTCGACAGCCGGCCGGACGCGCAGGCATTTGAAACCTACCTGGCTGGACATCCCGGCGCGGTGAGCCTGTGGTTGGGCGGGCATACGCATACGCATCCTGATGATAACTATGGCGGTAAAACCCATATTGAGAATAAATGGGGAACTTGGTTTATCAACGTGGCCTGCCTGAGTCGGCATCATGGCTCAACCAATGTCCCGATGAGCCGGCTGCTGACCTTTCGGGAAGGCAGCAATGACTTGCGGGTGCGCTGTTACATGCATACCGGTGAATTTCTGCCCCACGGCTGGCATGACCAGGCCGAACGGCGTCTGACCATGAGCCGCGCTTTTACCATGGCCAACACGACCGGCTGACAGGATCGCAACGCCGCGGATCAATCCCAATCCCGCTTTCCTTGATTATTCGCACCGCCGCGCCTATGCGCGAGGTAAGGTCTGTTGTACGGTTCCATCTTTTGCTGTTTATTGTGTTACAATAATGTAGCAATAGTTCTTTGCTATCACATAAATGTGATAAATAAAATGCTTGCTATGTGTTTCAGTGGGAGCTGGTTGCTTTGTAAATATTTTATATGCAAGTAATAAAGATTACATTCATGATGTTGGCACGCTATTTGCTTTATTGTGCTGCGTGTCTGGTTGTGTTTGGCAAGGTTTGTTATAAGCAAAAGGAGGCCAGAGTGCGGATGTGGATCAAAAAACCGGTAATTATGTGGAGTATGGCATTGTTAACGGGCTTGGCGGCGTCATCCGAAGTTGAGGTGGATGTTGCGGTTGATGTGTTAGGTAAATACGTTTGGCGCGGCCAGGAGATAAACAAGCTACGGCATTGATGAGGTTTTGCTTTTCACCGGAATATTGTAATGGGTATGAAATTCCGGCGTTCAAAAAAACGACATGTTTTTTACCGGTATTGGTCTGGGCAGAGAATTTTAGTTGATACAAACAAATGTTGAAAGGATGAATTTGATAATGAAACTGGCGAGAGAATACAAGTTGTATGGGGTTGGCGGCTTAATGCTTATACTGCTGCTGTCGGCCGCCCCGTTGGCGCTGGCGGAGGAAACTGCCGTTGTGGAAGTCGGGGCTATGCGTGATGCGTTGCAAATGAACCTTAATATTGTCTGGACCTGCCTGGCGGCTTTCCTGGTGTTTTTCATGCAGGCCGGATTTGCGATGGTCGAGTCGGGTTTCACCAGGGCCAAAAATGCGGTCAACATCATCATGAAAAACCTG
>JAIVGW010000179.1 GCA_020201415.1 Lentisphaerota bacterium | reverse complement strand
GAGAAAGGCCCACCGATCAAATAATTTGTCCGACACCCTCCAGAGCAAATATACGAAATTTTTCGTTGACATCCCGTCATCATTTGCTACTGTTGCCGGTCTGCGACTCATGGGAGCAGACAGCGCGGAGCCGAAAGCAGGAGAGATCATGAAAGCTTATGCAGTTATTGAAACCGGCGGAAAGCAATACCGGGTATCCGCCGAAGACAAATTGCGCGTGGAAAGTTTACCGGCGGAAGTCGGGTCACGCGTTGTTATCGACCAGGTTCTGGCCGTATCCGACGGAACCAAACTGACCGTCGGCCGCCCCCTGGTGGAAGCCGCGGAAGTGGCGGCCACGGTGGTTGACCAAGTGCGCGGGAATAAGGTGGTGTCGTTCTTCAAGCGCCGACGCAAGAACAGCGAGCGCAAGAAAGGCCATCGCCAGGAACTTACCGTATTGCAGATTGAAAGTATCAAGCAATAAAAGCACCATCTTAGCAGTGACCGGCAGGAGGATTTGACCATGGCAACCAAAAAAAGCGGCGGCACCGCGAAAAACGGTCGTGACAGTATCGGCAAGCGGCTGGGCGTCAAATGTTTCGACGGACAGTTGGTCCGGGTCGGCAGCATCATTATACGCCAGCGCGGCACCAAGGTTATGCCGGGCCTGCATGTTGGCCGGGGCCGTGACGACACCCTGTTCGCCCTGAAAGCAGGCTTGGTGAAGTTTGAAAAGAACGGCAAACGGGTACGAATCAACGAGTGTGTCCCAGCCGAGTGAAAAGTAATAAATTTGTCGAAACAGCCGTAGCCGAAGTGCTGGCGGGAGCCGGCGGCAATGGCTGTTGCAGTTTCCGCCGGGAAAAATTCGTGCCGCGCGGCGGCCCGGATGGCGGCGACGGCGGCCGCGGCGGGCATGTTCTGGCCCAGGCCGACCGCAACGTCGATTCACTGATCGCCCTGCATTTCAACCCCCACCGACAGGCGCCGGCCGGCGGCCATGGCCGTGGTAAACGCCAGCATGGCCGCAACGGCCGCGATCTTATCATCAAGGTGCCCTGCGGCACGGAAATCCATGATGAAGCCGACGGCTCACTGCTCGGCGAACTGCTTGAGCCGGACCAACAGCTTCTGCTGGCCGGCGGCGGCAAGGGTGGCCTGGGCAATTGCCACTGGAAAACCAGCACCCACCAGGCGCCCCGCGAATTCACCAAGGGGGCCGAAGGCGAACAGAAACGCCTGCGTTTTGACTTGAAGATCATGGCCGATATCGGCCTGATCGGTTTCCCGAATGCCGGCAAGTCCACCTTGATCAGCCGGATCAGCCACGCGCACCCGCGCATTGCCGCCTACCCTTTCACCACCGTCAATCCGATCATCGGCACCGTCAAGTTCGACAACCTATACCGCGAGCTGCGCGTGGTTGACATTCCCGGCCTGATTCCCGGCGCGCATCACGGCGCCGGCATGGGACACAAATTTCTGCGGCATGTCGAACGGGCGCGCGCCCTGGCAATCGTGCTGGACATGGCCGGCAGCGAAGGCCGCCACCCGGCGGATGACTACAGCGACCTCATTGAGGAACTCCGGCTTTACCGCGCCGAACTGCTGGAGGAATTCCGCACCCGCACCGGCATTGAGCCTCTGCTGATTTCCGCGCGGGAAGGGACCGGACTGGAGCCGCTGAAACAAGCCATGCTGGAAATGATCCAAGCCTGAGGCTTAAAGCATCTCGTCCCTGTCCAGCCCGCCCGGCAGCCTTTTGAAATATACCTTGACATCATCAACAGTGCCCGGCTGCCCTAAACAGAACCCCACCTTGTCGTACCCGCTACCCATGATGGAGAAAATTTCCTTTATCTCATTTTAAAATCATCATCCTGCCGTCCAGTTAACTGAAAGGTGTAACCTGGTTCAATCGGATCCGATCCACCTTCCCACAGGGCATTGATGTAACAGCCGGCGCCCACATCGCCCCATTCCGGTATGCCTTGCGGCAGCCCGCCGGCATCCCCCGCCGCCGCCGGGGTAAACCCAAACTCCATTCTGAGGTATCCCAAAGCAAAACCTCCCGTATAGATCAGTCCGGTGGGATCCCTTGGCGGAAAGCTTTTGCTCGAAATGATGACACCGCTGCCCTGCAGTTTGCCGTCGGCAATTTTCCAGGAACCTTCCAACACCTCCCAGTCCCCGCCAATTTCCGTGCGTTCAAACTGATCCGTCAAAGCAAGTTCCCAGCCGGCGGCCCCGGCCGCATCCGCCGCCGTGGAACTCTGTCCGTCGGACGCCTGGGCTGACTCCGCCAATTGGACCGCGCCAACACAACCCAGCACAATGCTGACCGAAAACCAGATGCTGCTCCACGCAATTTTTTTGTTGAATTTCTTCATTAATTTTACTCCTTATATTTTTTCAGCACAATTCATTCAACATCGGATGATTCAATAATACTTTTTAGATATACATTAACATTCCGTACCAGGTAAGCCGTCCAACCATAGAAGCCAACCCGGTCATGCCCCTCGCCCAGGAGCGGCGCGTCGCGTTCAACATGTTCCAGCACCAGTTCGCCATCCACGAACATCCGCAAGGCGCCGGCATCGTTTTCAATCAAGACCCTATGCCACTTGTCCTGAGTGATCAAGCGGGTGTTTTCACGGATCTCTTCCAGCATCATCCCGGCTTTTCTCAGCCGGTTCAGCGTGTTGTTCGATCCGCCGAACTGAAAGAAATAGCCGGTGCGCAGCGGTTTGCCTTCCGCGGGCGACCTGGCATGAATGAAGGAACTGATATCACTAACCCCTGTTTCAGCGGGCTGATCGGACAACAAGGCAGCGGCTTGCACATCCGTCCGCGCCTCGAATTCCAGACGCTGAAAACCGCCCGGAAAACCCTTGCTTGAGGTCACGGTACCGTTGCCGCGCAGACATCCGTCCACGATCGCCCAAACACCATCGACCACCTCCCAGTTTTCACCCAACTCCTCACGCTCGAAATTGTCGCTGAACACCAGTTCCCACTCTTCTGAGATCGTCATGTCCGCCAAACTTACCCCGTCCGCGGCGGATTGATCCGCGGCGGCCGGCGGGGCGGACTCCACCCATAATGTAGGAGCATACCTCGGCGTCGAGGGCGGGCCGGCCGCTTGGTGCCCGCCCCAGAACAGCCGCCAGCGCATGGCGCCGGGGTTGTTATCTCGCAAAGCGCGCAGTTCTTCCCAGTTCGCATGGAGTTTCACCAGCGCCTGGCCGTCCTGATCGTCATACCCCTGAATCAGGCGCACCAAACGACCGCACTCGGTAATCAAACGCGTGAAGTCCAAACCGGCTTCGACGAAAGCAATGCGCTGGCGATGGCGTTCGTTCTCGGGACCCAGCGCCGCCTTGGCCTTGTTCAGCAGGTCGTACGCCTTGTCCAGCCGCTCCTTGTTGTAGAAATCAAGCACATCGTGATCAGCCCGGCCGGGTTGTTCCGTGCCGTAGCATTCCTCCCGGATCCGCTCCATGTAGTTCCAATAGGCCTCCATTTTCTTAGCGGCGGGACCGAAGGCGCGTTTGTAGTAATCCTTGAGAATGGCCTCGCCGTCGGCGTAGGGGTTCCAGATCAGCTGCGCCATCAGGTAGTACAGCGGCCCCTGCGTCGCCCAATGCTCGCGGACGTAATCGACATAGATCCCCATCATCCCATGATCCGCGGCGAATCGGATATCCTCCATCGTGCGGCGCAGCGGCACGTCGGGCATGCCCCACTGGAATCCGACCGGCGCTCCGACATTAGGGCGCCAGTGATGCAGCTTGGTCACTTTACCCCATCCGGCGAAATAATCCCGCGGGGAGGCGCCGACCGGTGATTCACGGGATATGGTATCCGAGCGCAGCAGGAAATTCGCCACGTTGCCGAT
>JAIVGW010000178.1 GCA_020201415.1 Lentisphaerota bacterium | reverse complement strand
CAGTTAGGCGTGGTGGCAGGCACAGCCCTGGATGAAATTCTGGCGCGCCGTCTGCAGGAAGGCGACCCGGGCGGACATATGCGCCGCGCCTTGGAGCATTTCCCCATGCGCCGCATGGCGCAAAGCATCATAGATCAATACTTCATATCCGGAGGCAAGTCCCCTAACGCGCCTTTTCGCACCAGAAAATTGCCATCGCTGGAAGGGAACCGCGAATCCACGGAACTTTGCATTGCCGGTAATTTTGTAGAAGTATTCCTGGCCCGCGAGGGGCACGATAATCCCGTCGGCATAAATTATTTGGAAAAAATTCAATTCCCCCACCTCCCGTCAATTTACGGCGCCATGCTGGCCGGAGTAGCCGTGATTATCATGGGCGCAGGCATCCCCCTGGAGATTCCCGACGCTATTGACGCCCTGCTGGAAAACCAGCCGGCGGCTTACACGGTCAACGTCACTGGCGCGGCGCGCAACGCGGGATACCGCATGAAATTTGATCCCAAGGCCTTTCTGGAAGAAGGGCCACCGGCCACCTTGCGGAGGCCGGCGTTTCTGCCCATTGTTTCTTCAGTAACCCTGGCAAATGTGCTCATTCGCAAAACCGGCGGGCGGCTGGCCGGTTTCGTCGTAGAAGGACCGCTGGCCGGAGGACATAACGCCCCTCCGCGTGGCGCGCCGGTAATGACCGACGATGGCCAGCCCATTTATGGTCCGCGTGACGTAATCGACCTGCCGAGTATTGCCAAGTTGGGACTGCCATTCTGGCTGGCCGGGTGCTACGGATCGCCCGAGGGTCTGCACAAGGCACGCGCCGCGGGCGCCGCCGGGATTCAGGTCGGCACGGCTTTCGCGCTGTGCCGCGAATCATCCCTGAAACCATCCGCGCGCCAGGCCCTGATCCGGAAGGCCTTGACCGGTAAAGCCAGAATCTTCACTGACCCCATAGCTTCACCCACTGGCTTCCCTTTTAAAGTCGCCGCCCTGGAGGGCACTCTTTCCGAACAAGACGTTTACGAAAAGCGGCAACGCATCTGCGATCTCGGATTCCTGCGCGATTTCTACCTCCGTCCCGACGGTAAAATCGGCTACCGTTGTCCCGCCGAACCGATTCCGGCTTTCCTGGCCAAGGGTGGCAAGCTGGAAAGCACCATTGGACGGAAATGCCTCTGCAATTCACTGGTGGCCAATATCGGCCTGCCGCAGATCATGGCGGACGGCTCCAAGGAAAAATGCCTGGTAACACTGGGCGATGACTTCAGCAATATCGGCCGGTTCTGCTCGTTGGACAATACGGATTACAGCGCCGCCGATGTTATTCGAATTATTTCCGGTTAACAAAAATATGCAAGGCAACCAGAAGCCAAAATGGATGTAATCACATTGTGCGGCGCTGCAATCATAGCCACCTTCGTTGGAGCACTAACAGGTATTTTCGGTGTAGGTGGCGGGTTCCTAATAACTCCGGCCTTGATCATCATTTTGGGCATTGACCCGACACTGGCCGTCGGGACAGGCCTTACGTTCATGCTGTTTCCCAGCAGCATCAGTATGTTCAGGAGGCGAGGCAGCAAGACCATTGATCTCAAGCTATCCTTGTATATTTGCGTGGGTACCCTGGCTGGAGTCGCCTTCGGCAAACACATCATGACTCTCCTGGAAACGCTGCCACCTTTTAGATTCGGGGTCAGAGAATTGCCGGCCGTAGAATACAGTCTGCTCTGGGCTTTTCTGGGACTGCTGATTTTTATCGCCTGGTTTCTGATATACGATTATCGGCGCACCGGCGGGCAATCTTCCGGACACCGGGTCGGCTGGCTGAGTCGCGTGCACTTGCCGCCCATGATTAATTTTCCTTCACTGGATGAACCACGCCTATCGCTTCCGGTGTTGACATTTATCGGCTTTTTTATCGGCATTCTGACCGGCCTGATGGGGATAGGCGGCGGGGTAGTCTGGCTGCCGGTGCTGGTTTATCTGGTAGGCCAGCACACTGCCAAAGCGGCCGGCACCAGTCTGGTGCTTGTATGGATATCTTCAGCT
>JAIVGW010000177.1 GCA_020201415.1 Lentisphaerota bacterium | reverse complement strand
GAACTTAGCTCAACTCGGGTTTGTGGATGTGACAGCTGCGCCTTTTCACGCAGATCCCTCCGGAGAAAAGGATTCAACCAAAGCTCTACAGCATGCAATCAATCTTGCCCGTGATGCACAAATGGTGTGTTATCTGCCGAAAGGGACATATTTAGTTTCGGATACACTAGAATGTATTCAAAATTATTATTACTGGCGCGATGACAAACCTATGGGAGCACGACATCACCCATGCGTCATTTTCGGCTCTCACGATCCAGCCAAAAGGCCAACAATTAAGCTTTCTGAAAAAGCAAAAGGTTTTGAGTCTATTGATTCTCCAAAATTCATGATTCATTTCTGGGCACGTGCATGCGGTCAACCGTGGGTTAATGGCAAAGCCACTACAAAGTTGATGCCAGAAAAACAACAACACAACATTTCTATGAATCAGCTTTTTATGGGAATCAACATTGAAATTGGCAAAGGAAATAACGGTGCCGTTGCGATTCGTCATCAGGCTGCCGAGGGTAGCGGTGTGTTTGATGTTTTTATCGATGCACGACATGGATATAAAGGCATTGATGGAGGCGCTGGGTCAGGTGGCGGTCATTTTAATGTTCATGTTTTAGGTGGACGCATTGGCTTTGATTTCACTGGTGGCCAACCAGCCGCAACAAGCTGCGGCATCAAGTTGGAGGGACAAACGGAAGCATGTTTAATTTATGCCGGAACCACAACCTTGAGTATGGTAGGTTGTGAATTCAAACCGGAAGCGGGCGCTGTGGCAATTAAATCAACCATTGGGCCAGAACACAAAAATCCTTTTTTGGGTCACATGGTTGTCAGTGATTCCACCATCGAGTATCCGACACCCACTTCCACGACGGCTATTTCAACATATCAAAATCTTGTGCTGAATAATGTTTATATTAAAAATACTGTGAATTGCGTAAAGACTTCAGGAAAATTACGTGTACATCATCAGGGTTCACAGTGGTTATGTATCAAAGAATTCGCAGAAGGCAGTGCGCCTCGGTCTTACAAAGACAACCAATATACTCTTACTTTCCCGGTCTATGTAAACCATAAATTACAACCCTTCATTCTGGAGACACTACAGCAAGATCCGCCAAAAGAGCTTTGTTTACAACATATCTGGAAAGAATGTCCAGATTTCACATCACCAGGAATAGTAAACATAAAGCAAGCGCCATATTTTGCCAAAGGTGATGGTGTTGCAGATGATACGTTAGCTATTCAAAAAGCGATTGATAAACATGATGATCTTTTTATACCCAAAGGCCATTATCGAGTAACAAAACCATTAACATTACGTTCAACAAACCGGATTGTTGGCATCCATGCCCTTTTCTCAAATATATTTGCAAATGATGTAAATGAATATTTTTCCGATCAAGCCAATCCGCAACCTGTTTTCAGTACGCCTAATATTGCGCAATCAAATAATTATCTGGCGCTGTTTTCCGTAACTATTCCACGTAAGCTGCAAGAAGCCGTTACTTTTCACCATCAATCAGGCAACGCAACCATTCGAAACTGCAGATTTGGGTTTCACCATGAACATGATGATGAATCAAAAAGAATTCGTGATGTTGAGTGGACTCACCCATTGGTTATTGCTTCAGAAAATGCCGGCGGACGCTGGTATCTATTTTATGAAGAGCAACCCATAAAAGGGGCTGATTATCGGATGCTTCTTTTGAAAAACTTAAAAAACGGGCTTCAGTTTTATCACTTAAACACTGTGCACGGCTGGTGTGATGCGCAGACGGAAATCAAAAGCTGCAAAGACGTAACTATATATGGTTTCAAAACAGAACGAAATTCTGGACGAATGAGTGGGCATGGAATCGACACCGTCTTTGGCGAGGGATATCCTCCTGACAAATGGACCTTTATCACAGAAAAAAGCGAAGATGGACAATTCAACACTCTTCCATGCGAAAAACCTGCCTATTACAAAATAAACTCTTAATATGCATTAGGCATGGCGTGCTTGTTTTTAGTCAATATGGCTTCACGTGCTGGCCTTGAGTTCCACGCACATCACACACTCCGACGGCCTGAACGATAATTGGTATCAATTTTGGCAGAATACAGGCAGCACCATTTGGCAACACGTCCTTTAGACTGCAATATCTAACAAACATCTGATCCATAGATTGATTTCATGCATTCAGGACATATGCCATGCGTGAAAACAGCATCCGTATGTTTGCTGACATACGCCTCGACTTGCTCCCAATATCCCTTGTCGTTCCTGATTTTTTTGCAACTGGCGCAAATGGGAATGATCCCCTGTAGTGATTTGATTTCAGCAAGTGCCTGACGGAGCTGCTTGATCGTTAATTCTTTTTCAAGCTCCGCTTGCTTCCGTGCCGAAATATCCCGCAACACAATCAACGTTCCAATAGCCTCTCCTGCGGTTGTTGCAACGACTGAAACAATGCTATGATAAAAACGCTTGTCAATGTTGCAATCCGTTTCGCCGGGCAAAACCGGTAAAAATATGTTGTCGCCGGTCAGGACCATGCCATGCCGCGAATCCGTGGATAAACCGCGCTCTGCCAATAGCAGGCGGGCCGGAAGGTTGGTCCTGACGATTTGTTTTTGGGTGTCCAAAATAAAAATAGCATCCGGCATATGCTCAAACAGAACATCCAGGGCCGGCTGTGTCACATCAAACACGTTGATTCTGAAGACGGCGAATGCAAGAATCACTCCCATTCCCACAAATGCCATGGGGGTCGTGTCAATAAAACCGTGGGGTTTGAAGCCGGCAACATAAGCAATGTTGACGGCAAACGGCAGCATCGCGCCGCTTAGAAACACCAGGATCCGCCGCCGCTCTTGGTTTGCGGCATGCATAAATCGCCGGGCGAAAATTAACATGCCCGTAATAACCACAAGGTGGGAATATCCCAGATTCAGCCACCATAACGGACCGTTCTGCAGGGCTTGGTACCGGTATGCCCCCGAGGCGTGTTGCGTAACTTTAAGGTAGAAGAGATTATGAAAATCGTTCGTAGCGACGGCCGCAATGGTCACAACGGGGATGATGAATAAAAGACTGATTTTACCCGGTGAGAGCCGGTCACCATGCCGGCAATAAATCATCGCGAAAAGTAGCCATAATACCGGTACGGCTGCGATGCCCGGGTAGGATATTGCCAGCAATACTTTCATCAATTTGAAATCGGTTGAACCGATTTCGAGTCCATATGTGATGGACCACAGTCCGACCGCCAGCATTAGCCAGAAAAAAACCAGCATCTCCGGACGCGAACGCCGCTGCCAGGCATACCCCGCCAGCAGGCCGGCGATCACCCCCGCGGCCAACATGGCCAAGGTGTAAGGATTAAGCGATAAAACCAATGATTGCCCCCTTCGTAAAGACACGATATCAAGTTCAATCTGCCAAAACTACACAGAAGAGTCAAGCTGTCCGCTTTTTCTGGACATTCACCGCCAAACGTCCTTCCACTTCGGTAACATTTGGGTGTGGCGTAACGCTTCAGG
>JAIVGW010000230.1 GCA_020201415.1 Lentisphaerota bacterium | reverse complement strand
TCAATGAGGACGACGTCATCCGAATCAGGGATGGCCGTCATCCGGTGGTGGAACAGATGCTGGAAACGGAGCGCTTTGTGCCCAATGACGTTTTGCTGGACGGCCGCGCCAACCGGCTGCACATCATTACCGGACCCAATATGGCCGGAAAGTCGACTTTCATTCGCCAGGTGGCCCTGATCGTCATCATGGCGCAAATGGGATCGTTCGTTCCTGCCGGCTCCGCGGCAATCGGTCTGGTGGACCGGGTTTTCACGCGGGTGGGCGCCGGCGATGATCTGGCGCGCGGACGCAGCACGTTTATGGTGGAAATGCAGGAAACCGCCAACATACTGAACAATGCCGGTACGCGCAGCCTGGTGATTCTGGATGAAATCGGCCGCGGCACAAGCACCTTCGACGGCATCAGTATTGCCTGGGCCGTGGCCGAATATCTGCATGACCAGCTCAAGGCCCGCGCGCTTTTCGCCACGCATTATCATGAACTTACCGATCTGGCGCGCACCATGTCCGGCGTCAGGAATTTCAATGTGCTGGCGCGCGAGCAGGGGCAGGGCGTGGTCTTTCTGCGCAAGATCGTTCCAGGTGGCGCGGATAAAAGCTACGGGATTCATGTGGCGCGGCTGGCCGGTTTGCCTAAGGCAGTCATCGAGCGCGCGGGGGAAATCCTGTTGAATCTGGAGGAAGGCGAGATCGGTGAGGCCGGTCAGCCCCGGTTGGCCGCGCGGCGTTCACGCAAGCAGCGTGACAATCAATTTCAACTCACTTTGTTTGAGTGAGCATCAAGGGCTTACACCTGTCGGACGCCATGTTTGCTAAAAAACCTTTTACTTGCTTGCCAAGTGCGGCGCTGTGGTTTATATTTCAGCTGCGGTAGTTATTGTGCGCCTGTAGCTCAATTGGATAGAGCGTCGGCCTCCGGAGCCGAAGGTTGTGGGTTCGATCCCCGCCGGGCGTACTCTTTTTCCTGTCTTTTCCGGTGCGCCTGGTTTCTGGCATGACAACATGAGCACATCCGGCCGGATACAAATATCAATCTGGGCCGCCCTTTCCATGATCGGCCGCTATGCGCGCCTGAGGTTCTGCGAGCAGCTTAAGGCTGTGTCTTTCATCGTTCTTTATCTGGTTGGGTTTCAGTTGCTGGTGCTGGGATCAATGCCGTCGCATGCCTGGCACATTGCCGCGGGCATCGGCATGGTGGTGCTGGGGCTGACCATGTTCCTGGAAGGGCTGATTATCGGCTTGATGCCTCTGGGCGAGCGGGTGGGGCTGAAATTACCCCAGCGGGCCGGATTGGCGGTCATCGTGTTTTTTGGTCTGCTGCTGGGACTGGGATCCACCCTGGCGGAGCCGGCGGTAATGTCCTTGCGTGCCATGGGCGGGTTTGTCAAGGCCTGGGATGCGCCTTTGCTCTACAGCATACTGGAAAATGATCCCGGCAAGCTGGTGGTGGCCATTGGCGCCGGCGTCGGGGTCGCTGTAGCGGTCGGCATGGTACGTCTGTATTTTGCCTTATCGATCAAACCTTTTGTTTATGTGCTGGTGCCGTTGCTGCTGGCGGTTTCGTTGTATTACAGCCGGGACGCCAATCTGGTGGCGTTGCTGGGGCTGGCCTGGGATGCCGGCGCGGTGACCACCGGCGCCGTGACGGTTCCGCTGGTGCTGGCTTTGGGTATCGGTGTTTCCCGCGCCATCGACCGGCAGGATGGCGGGACGGGCGGATTTGGGATCATCATGCTGGCTTCGGCCTTTCCCGTGCTGGGTGTGCTGGTGCTGGGTATGCTGCTGAATCCCAATGTGCCGCAGGCCATGTCCGAAGCGGAGTTCTTTGCCTCGCATAACCGTCAGGAGGTTATGCGGGTTTTTCCCTCGGAGCAGGCCCTGGTGCGGCATGCGTACCAGCGCGGCAGCAGTGCAGCCCGTCGGGCCTGTTACAGGGATGATGCCGGTTACCGTTCCGCCCTGCTTTCCCTGGCAGACCCCACTGCCCGCCGCGCCCTGCTGGGGGAGATGAGTCTGGATAACTGGTTGCGGGAGCGGGCTTCGGAGGATGAGCGCGCCTTGCTCGCGCGGGTGTCAATCCAGCCGGAAGCCGGCCGGTCGGCTTCCGGCTCGTTCCTGCCCGGCCTGCTGGCCGGGCAGGCTGCAGGAGCCTTCCGTTCCGTCGTGCCCCTGACTTTATTGCTCTTGATCGTGCTGTTGCTTTTTCTGCGCGACAGGTTGCGGCATAATGACGAGTTTTTACTCGGGGTGGTGCTGAGTCTGGTGGGTATGGCCGTTCTGACCACCGGCATTCAAGCCGGGCTGGCGGCGCTGGGAGACGAGGTCGGCCGCTCCCTGCCGCGTGTGTTTCATGCCGAGGCGCGGGAGGAGAGTCGTCGTATCCTTCAGCCGTTTGATCCTGACGGTGTGGTTAATGTCTATGACCAGTCCGGACATCCGGAGTCGGTTTTTTTCTTGCGCGACCAATCCGGGAAAATGCACGGCGAACCCTATGATCCCGCCCGCTATGATCCCGCCACGTCCAGTTACGAACACATTGTCAGAAGCCGGCCGGTTTTCAGCGCGAAGTTGACATTCGCAGGGATAGCGCTGGTGTTTCTGTTTGCCTTCGGTCTGGGGTATGGCTCCACACTGGCGGAGCCGGCCCTGAGTGCGTTGGGCCGCAAAGTCGAGGAAATCTCGGTGGGTACGGTGAAGCGGACCGGCGTGGTAAGGGCGGTGTCAATTGGCGTAGGTCTGGGCCTGCTGGCCGGCGTGGCGCGCATCCTTTATGATTTGCCGACCTTGTGGTTGCTGGCGCCGCCCTACTTGCTGTTGCTCTGGCTGACCTTTCTGAGTGAGGAGGAGTTCGCGGGGATCGCCTGGGATTGCGGCGGGGTGACCACCGGTGTGGTTACCGTGCCCCTGGTGATGGCCATGGGCTTGGGAATTGGCGGTGAATTGAATGTGGTTGACGGTTTTGGCGCACTGGCTCTGGCCTCGGTCTATCCGATCGTCACCGTCATGATCTATGGCCTGATCCTGCGATCACGGCAAAGGCGCAGCATGCAGGCCGCCGAGGAGGAACAAGATGAATGAAGCGCCGGCACCGCCCCGGGAGCTGACCCGGATCACCTGCATGGTGCAGCACCTGCTGGAGCACCAGGTGTTGGAATGCCTGGCGGCCCTGGGGGTTCAATCCATCCTGGTGGAAAACGCCCGCTGTGTGCGCCAGCGGATCAGACCCCGAGCCTGGGGCTTGCCCGGGCATGTTACAACCTTGGATGATGCGCCCATGGATATGTTCCGGGCGGTAGTCCCGCGGGCCGCGGCGGGCCGCGTGCTGCGGGAGCTGGCGGCGGCAGCGGATCTGCGCATCCCGGGGCGCGGCATGCTGTACGCCCAGCAGATTGTTGAATTCAGTCGCACCCCGCCGCTGATGATCACGCCGGATGATGCGCCCTCCGGCATGTTGCGCGATATGGTGTTGTTCACCTGTATTCTTTCCATGCCCGGCAGCGGCGAGCGATTTGCCGAGGTGGCTCTGACATTGGGCGCCGGCGTGCCCGTGGTGAGTTACGGTATAGGCGCCGGTATCCGGGACCGGCTGGGTCTGTTGCGCATTACCATACCGCCGGAAAAGGAAATCGTGCGCTTGGTGGTGCCGGCGCACGATGCCGCCGGCATCCGCCGATTGTTGATTGAGGACGGACGTCTGGACCGTCCGGGCGGCGGATTTCTTTACCAGACGCCAGTCTGCGAGGGGTTGATCGATCCGTTATTGCGCATCGGTCGCCAGCAGCATGCGGCAAGCATGGAGCAAATCATCGCCACGCTGGATGAGATCAAGGCCGGGACGTCCTGGCGCAAGCGGTTTGTCGGGTTGCCTGCTGATGAAGATGTGGCGCTGCGGGTGCGGCGCAATTACCGGGAGCTTACTTTTATTTGCGCCGAAGGCGGCGCCGATGAATATGTGCGCGCTGCCATGGCCGCCGGCGCCGGCGGCGCCACCACCGCCGGCGCCCGTTGCCTGGGCGCCGGTATGGAGGATGGCGGTGGTGTGGCGCGCGAGATCGGTATGTTATGCGTGCCCGCCGGCCTGGCTGATGCCGTTTTACAGGCCTTGTGCGTGGTTGCGGCGCAATCCGCTGACGAGGATTGCCGCATTCAGGCCCTGGATGCGCCCGTGGTTTTCATGCACCAGCGCAAGGCTTGATTCCGCATTGCATAAGGACGCATCATGCACCACGGGATTGCAGTCCGCAAAACAAGGTTGCGCCAGCAATTCTCATTATGGCATGAATGTTCCATTGCGGCGGCTCAGCCGGAGGCTTCGCCCTACCATATTTCAGCGTTTTTTTGGCTCATTACCGGGTAGGGCGAACCGTCCCGGTGAGCCGCAAGTGCCAAAATGAGAATTGCCAGGGTTGCGCTTTGGGTGCTTGTATTCGATCGGGAACATGCCTATAATAGCTAATCGGAAAATTGCTGTAGTTTTGTGGTGCGATACGCATCGATAATCATGCCGTTAACCGGCAACCAACATGGGGGATGACAATTATGAATTTTACATTGAAGCCCGGTGATGCAGCGCCGGATTTTGACCTGCCGGCGACGGACGGACGCACATACGGCTTGTCTGATTTTTCAGATGCCGTGGCGCTGGTGGTTTTTTTCACCTGTAACCACTGTCCTTTTGTGATCGGTTCGGATGAAGTTACCCGCGCCACGGCTTTGAAATTCATGCCGCAGGGCGTGAAATTTGTCGGGATTAATTCCAACAGTCAGCGCACGCATGCCAAGGATTCCTTCGAGCATATGGTTCAGCGCATGCAGGAACAAAAATTCCCCTGGGTTTATCTCCATGACCGTACCCAGGACGTGGCCCGCGCCTATGGCGCCCTGCGCACCCCCCATTTCTTTGTATTCGATGCCGAACGCCGACTGGTATATACCGGCCGCGGCGTGGATAATCCGCGCCAAGCGGAAAAGGCGACGGTGAACGATCTGGACCGGGCCCTGGCGGAGCTGTTGGCGGGGAAGCCGGTCAGTGTGCCTCTGACCAATCCCATCGGTTGCAATGTGAAGTGGGAAGGTCAGGATCCGCACTGGATGCCGCCGGAAGCCTGTGATCTGGTCTGATGCTGCGGGTGGCGGCAAGGCAGGGCGCGCTCTCCGAGCGCGCCGCGCGCAGGGCTCTACGATTGCTCTTGTGCTTACCTGGCCGCCAAAGTACAATATATCACACAGGGCTTTTCTTTAAGCTGGTTGCGGTTCAGCGGTTTTTCTGCGGCTGCACCGGCCATCTAACGGTTTTAATTAAGGGTGGTAGGACTGATCGCTTTTGAAAAGGAACAAGATATGCGCAAGAAAATTCATGTAACCAGTGCCGACTTGGAACGCCTGCGCAACGTGCTGCTGGTTTCCGATAACGGACGTGACAGACAGGACTATCAGGAACTTGATGAAGAGTTGCAAAAGGCGCGTATTGTAGATCAAAAAGACATTTCGCCCACGGTCGTGACCATGAATTCGCGGGTGCGCCTGCGCGATACCGCTACAGGCGAGGAAATGATATTCACTTTGGTTTTTCCTGAGAATTCCGACATCGGTGCGGACCGGATTTCCGTGGTTTCTCCGATCGGCACTGCGATTCTGGGTTATGCCGCCGGCGATACCATCGCCTGGCAGGTGCCTCAGGGCAAACGCAGCATCAAGATCGAGGAAGTTCTCTACCAGCCTGAGGCAGCCGGGGATTATCATCTGTAAATCTGTCAGCATGGAGCGTGAAATGTCTGAAGATGCCTGCGCGGTGCCGGAGGCGGCCTGTTTTCTTGGTTTGGATCTCAGCACGCAGGGTCTGAAAGCGGTGGTGATCAACGGCCGTCTGGAACCACAGCAGCAAGCGGTGGTGAATTTTGATGCCGACCTTCCGGAATTTCATACTGCCAGCGGTGTGCGGCAGCATGCGGACGGCGTGACGGTGACCTCGCCGCCCATGATGTGGGTGGCGGCCTTGGATTTGTTGTTCGACCGCCTGCGACAGCAGTCGCCGTTGGACGGGATTCTGGCTGTTTCCGGATCAGGACAGCAACATGGCAGTGTCTGGTTGCGCGCGGGCGCTTCCCGCGTCTTGCGGGAAATGCGCTCCGATCAGACGATGCGTGCGCAACTGGACGGTATTTTCGCCATGGACGAGGCTCCGATCTGGATGGATGCCAGCACCGGGGAGCAATGTGCGGCACTGGAACGCCGCCTGGGCGGGGCTCAGGCAGTGGCGGATTTGACGGGGTCCCGCGCTTATGAGCGCTTTACCGGCAACCAGATTGCGAAAATCTATGCCCGGCGGCGTGATGTTTATGATGCCGCGGAACGCATAGCCCTGGTTAGTTCATTTACGGCTTCGCTGTTGTCGGGGGACTGCGCTCCCATTGATTTCAGCGATGGCTCGGGCATGAACCTGATGGACTTGCGCCGCCGGCAATGGGCGCCTGCGGCCCTTGCCGCCTGTGGCGATGAAACGCTGGCCGAAAAGCTGGGGCCGCTGGTGCCGTCACATTTCATTTTGGGCGGGTTGCATCCTGCGCACGTTCAACGTTACGGTTTCCCTGCCGAATGCCTGGTGGCGGCTTTTTCCGGCGACAACCCCTGCAGTCTGGCGGGATTGCGCCTGGAGCAACCGGGTGCGATGGCCTTGAGTCTCGGCACCAGCGATACTCTTTTCGGCGCAACCGATGATCCGCGGCCATCCGGAGCCGAAGGGCATGTTTTTGTCAGCCCCATCTGCCCGGAAAATTACATGGTCATGCTGGTGCGCAAAAACGGATCGGTTATGCGTGAGCAGGTGCGCGACCAATTTGCCGGTGGTTCCTGGGATCAGTTTGCCCGGGCTTTGGATGTGATTCCGCCGGGCAACGGCGGACGGATTGGTTTTTACCATGCCGTGCCGGAGATTACACCGCCGACGGCGCGTACGGGGATTTTCCGTTTCGATGCACAAGGCCGGCCGGTGGAGCGTTTTGCTCCCGAGGAGGATTGCCGCGCCCTGGTGGAAAGTCAGTTTCTCAGTCTGCGCCGGCATGCGGCGCGCATTGGGCTGCAGCCTTCCTCAATGGTCGTTACCGGCGGCGCCTCGCAAAACCCGGCGCTGCTGCAGGCGGCCGCGGATGTGTTCAACCTGCCGGTGTATGTCGGCGCCCAGGCTGATTCCGCGGCCCTGGGCGCAGCCTATCGCGCCCTGCATGCCTGGGCCTGCCGGCGCGCCGGCAGCTTTGTGCCGTTTGGGGTGGTAACCGCTGGCGCGCCGGGGCTGGCCCGGGCGGCGTTGCCGCGCCCGGAAGCATCACCGGCTTATGAAGCGCTGCTGGCGCGCTATGACGCGCTGGAGCAACGGGTGGTTTAAGACGGGAAAGAGGGGGGCGGGCATGCTGATTCCGGTGGCGTTGTTGTTGATCCTGGTCTTGTTGGCATTCCTGGTGTGGCGGGTGCTGCGTGATGCTCCGTCCCGGGTAGAATTGACGCAGTTGCGCGCACGCGCTGCGGAAATGCCGTCACTGCTAGAACAATTACAAGGCAAAACCGCGGAAGCTGCGCAATTGCAGGTGGATAAAGCCCGTCTGGATACCGACATCGGGACGATGCCGAACGTTCCGCGCGGCTGCTGGAACAGGTGCGGCTGCTGCAGGATACCAGTAACCGGGTCAGCGATGAGGCCAACAACCTGGCTCGGGCCATCAAGGGGGAGAGCAAGCGTCAGGGCGACTGGGGCGAGCTGGTGGTTGAGCGTATTTTCGAGGCCGCCGGCCTGGAACGCGGTCGTGATTATGATGCCCAGGCCGGATTGCGGTCGGACGACGGCAGATTGCAGAGGCCGGATTTTATTGTTTACCTGCCGGGCGAAAAAGCGGTGATTATAGATGCCAAAGTTTCTTTGACCGATTATGAGCGCGGGTTCGGCGTCGAGGATTCGGAGCTGCGCGATGCTGCCCTGGCCGCGCATGTCAAGTCGGTGCGCCGGCATGTTGACGAATTGCGTAGCCGCGATTACAGCAAGCTGCTGGGCAATCGTACGCTTGACTTTGTGCTGATGTGCATCCCGCTGGAGCCGGCCTACCAGGAGGCTTTACGGGCGGATCACGATTTGCTGTACGACCTGGCCGGCACCAATGTCGTGGTCACGGGGCCGGTGACCCTGATGATTACACTGAAACTGATTGCGCAGATCTGGCGGCGGGAAAACGAAAATCGCAATGCGGAAATCATCGCTGAACGCGCCGGCCGCATGTATGACCAGGTGGCGCTCGTGGTGGAAGCTCTGGCGGATGCCCGGAAGAAAATGAGCGGGGTGACGGAAGCCTTCGAACTGGCCATGCGCCGGCTGCAGACCGGCCGCGGCAATCTGGTGTCCCGCGTGGAGCACTTGCGCCGACTGGGCGCCAAAGTCGGCAAACAGCTGCCGGCGACGCTGGTTGAAGAGGCTGAAGCTACGCCGCCGGCAGGTGATACCCCACCGGCGGCGCTTCCTTAGCCGCTTCAGAAGTTATAGATGACTGCGCCCTGGACCCGGTTGTTTTCGGCGTTATCGGATCCTTTGTAGTCGGTCTGCAGGTTGGAATATTCAACGGCCAGGGTGGCGGCCGGTGTCAGCTTGTAAAACAGGCTGGTGAAAAGAATCTGGTTCTTCGAGCGATCATTCAAATTAAGATCGCCATCATCCGGGTCGTCCATCCCGTAGCCGATGTTGAAGTTCAGCTTTTCGTTGACGTCCAGCAGCAATTGGGCAAATCCGCCCTGTGCGGCGATCGAAGTTTGCAGGGTTTTGTTGATCCCCTGGCCGATGCCGCCGAAGTATGTGTCCAGGTTTTCGCCCCGCCAGACACTGCCTTGCAGTGTCAGGTTATTCAACAACGGCAGGTACAGACTGCCGATGACCGACCAGGTGCTGTAGTCTTTATCATCGTTGGCCAGCAGCTCACCGTCTTCAACGCGGTCAAGCGTTTCGCGTCCGGCATGTCCGGAGACGCTGATTTTTGCGGGGCGCGCGGTCCAGAGTGGCGCTTCCAGGATCAGATTTCCCTGAGCGGTGGGCAACCCTGCATCCACCCCGTCATCCTTGCCGTAACCGTCGATGTCCTGACCGATGGTGCGGGCGGCGGCCAGTTTGGCGGTAAGCTTTACGGTGTCGGTCAGTTTGAAGCCTTTGGTGGCGCGCAGTTGCGGACGGCGCAGTCCCAGGGCGCCCGCGTCGGCCAGATAGGAGAAGTTGACGATTTTGGGGATCACAGTGATAAATGTTTCCCAGTCCTGACCGGCGCGCAGCGAACAACCATTGGGCATGGTCAGATCGACATAAGCCAGGCGCAGGCGCAGGTTGGGCGTGTTTTCCCCGCCGCCGTTGCCGTAGAAATCGACTTCCAGTTTACCGGAGGTGGCTATCTCGTTGACTTCCGGGGCGATGATGTTCAATCCGATCCGGGTTTCGCGCGCGGTCATGCGGAATGAGTCATCGTCCACACCGGCCTTGTGCGGCAGTGCGTAAAACATCAGATCGCCTGGCACCACATCGTGGGTGTCATATGAGGCATCCAACTTGACATAACCATACAGTTTGAAAGAAAAAGCGTCGGGTGCGGGAGCCTGCGCCGGAGCGGTCTGAGCCGCTGCGGTCATTACGCCCAACCCAACCAGGCAACACAGACTTGATACCAATTTGGAAAGTCGTCGCATTAAAATACCTCTGTAATGATTGAATAAAAAAGTACCAGGGACAATCACGGTCGTCTGTTTTGCAACACCTCCCTTCCTTTAAGATTTGGCAAGCACCTGACAGCAAAAGCCTCCCTGAAAGCTTATGCTTGCAGATTATGGATTTTACGGCAGGGAAACAAGCAAAAAGATGCAATCTGGAATTTCTTGTTTTTGTGCGGCAGTTGTGGCAGAATGCGGTCCTACAAGTAGTGCGACAGCAATCTATTAATAAGGGATTATCATGCAAGTGAATGAAATCAGGTTGACCGGGCAGGCAATCACCTCCACCAATTACACGACCAAGAAGATGTTCAAGTTCACGCCGCCTTATGTCAAGGCCATGGCGGAGCGCTTTCTGGCCTGCGGCGTCAATGAGGTTGAAATCCCCCAGGGGGTGCTGGATCCTGAAAAGAAGTTTCCCGAGCAGGGGGTGGATCTTGAAACCTTGAAGGAAACCCTGGCGGCCTTGCCCGTTGAAACCAAGGTGATCGGGTCCTACCTGGGCGGCCAGGGGGTCGGCAAGGATAATGCAGGCTATCTGAAAAAGCAGCAGCAGGCGCTCTCGCTGCTGGTGGAGTATTTTCCAGATATGTCTTACGTGGCGCTGCATCCGGCCGGCCGTGATTTCGGCGATCGCGACAACATCTGCCGGATCGTGGAAACCTTCGCCAAGCTGGCGGAACATGCCGGTGGTCTGCGCGGCGACTTCCAACTGTGCTTTCATAATCATTACGACAGCAGCGGTGAGACCGCCGAACAGGTTTCCACCTATCTGGCCGAAATCGAAAAGGTCAACAGCCCCCATCTGCGTTGGGGGCCCGACACCGGCCATTGCCACGGCATGGGCGATCGTTACATGGAAGTATTGGAAAAATATGCGCATCTGATCGGCGATTTTTTCCATATCAAGGCCCGGGTGCCGGCCTTCGACTCGCTGCATGGCGGCGATCAATACGAACCCGATCGCGATATCTGGCGCAATCCGGCGGAGGTTGGGCGCGGGTTGTACAGCGGGTTTGTCAATGCCGCCGATCCGGAAATTCAAACGCCTTTCAAGGAAATTTTCAAGATCATCGCTGAAAAAGCCCGGCCTGTTTCCGGCATTGTACGCGGCGCCATGGAAATCGATGTGCCGCGCCAGCACCCGCAATTGGAAATTCTCTGTGAGGTGCTTTACATGAAAAATGTGCATGGAATCGAAGGCGGGCTGAAGCTCAGCAACGATGAGATCATCCGCCGCGCCTTCGGCGTTTCCAGTTGAATCACGCGGTCCATTGCCGCCGTGCGCTTCATCCGGGGCGCACGGCGGTTTTGTCTGCGGGGCTGTCCCCGGCCGTAGGGAGACGGCAGGTCGTTGCGATCACTGAGAAACACGAAGTGGATGTTGCCGACATCAAAACTGTAGCGTTCATAAGTCCCGGTCACAGGGAAAGGACGCTGCTCACGTCGGACTTGCAGTGTGCCGGTCGGCATTCAGCAGAAAGGTCCGGCGATAATAAACCAGCAGCAGGCAAGTCATGGGGATGGCGATCAGCAGTCCCAGCATTCCCAGTAATTTCCCCCATACAGCCAGCGAAAGCAGGATCAGCGCCGGACTGAGACCGGTGGCGCGTCCCATAATGCGTGGTGTGAGCAGCAGATCCTGCGTGCCCTGCACCAGCGCCAGGACCAACAGCGCCAGCAGCGGCAAGCGCCAGGGGTTGCCCTCAATCGCCGTACCGTAAAGCAGCGCCAGGGCCAGGGCGGGAATCATGCCCACGACCTGCAAATAAGGTATTATGTTCAGCAGGCCGATAAACAGGCCCAATGATATCGCCAGCGGCAGTCCGATCAGGCGGAATCCCACGGCAAACATGCCACCGACAATCAGGGCGATCAGAATCTGGCCCCGGAAATAACGACTCATGGCATCATTGAAATCATGCGCCAGGGTCACGGCCGGTTGGCGCCAGGCCGTCGGCAGATATGTCGGCCAAATCTCGCGGATGCGGTTGTAGTCAATAAGCAGAAAGATGGTGTAGAGAAAGACCACGGCCAGACCCAGCAGTCCGAGCAACAGACTGAAAGTGCCGGTGATGACATTCCATACCCCGGGCAGCACGTTTTGCAGTAATTCCCGGATCAAATTCCAGAAGCGATGGGAGACGAACAGCTCTTGGAAATCTGTGTTGAAAAACTCTGTTGTTATCTGTTGCCAGTGTATATTGGGGGCGAGGCGTTGCAACCAGGCCGGTGGTTGTAACGCGGCAAATTGGCGCACAAGCGGCTGCATGGCCGCAAATTCAGAGGCAAGCATCGGGATGATCAGCAAGGCCAGCAGCACTGTTGCAGCCAGTGTCAGCAGCAGAGTCGTGAAGACGGCCAGACCGCGGCGGCGGAGTCGGCGTTGCAGGGCGTTGACCATGGGGTTTAGCAGGTAAGCCAACAGCAGGGCCGCGGCGAAAGGCAACAGCACATGGCGCAGGTAGTGCAGCAGCACAATTGTTCCTGCCAAAAGCAGGGCTTTGAGCAAAATGCGAAAAATGCGGTCCAAATCGTATATCCGGTCGTTCTTGCCCATGATTGAATGCTCAGCCTTCAAGCAGTTTTGTAAGTCTGGTCCACGGATTATTCGCCGGGTCGGCCAGCCTTGTCAGTCTGACCTGAATTAATCCTAGCAGTTACAGCGTCGTGCGGCAAGACCGGTTTGGCTTGCTTTTTTTTGCGGAGTGAACTTTACGACGGAAAGGAATCGTGGCAAACCTTTTTTGCGGCCTGGATGCAGATGCGCAGGAACGCCGAGGCCACAAACGTAACCTGTGACAAGTGGCAATCGTGTCATGGTGGTTCATGGGGGGTAATCCTCCAAAAGCATGGTTCTCACTTCTGTGATCGTCCGTGCGCCTCGCGCCAGGATGGCATCAATGATGTTTTGCGCAATTTTGAAACGGTTGACATCCACGAGCCGCGACAGCTTGTCCGGCGCGTCGACGTCCGGGCCGAACACCGGCCGGTGGTTGTCTTGTCATGGTAATGACCGGGGCCTATTTCGTGGCAGACGTAGCAGTGGCGGCCGGTCCGGTCCTGCAGTCCACGTTCAATCACCTGTTCGTTTTCCGCGGTGATCAGGGCGGAGTCGGGCGGCACGCAATTGTACATTAGGGGTCAGTCCTATATAATAATAATGTTGACGAAAAAGATAGTTCAGCTAGAATGCTCGCATGCCAAGAAAACCACGAATAGAGTATGCTGGAGCAGTTTACCACGTAATGTGTCGCGGAGACCGTCGCGAGTCGGTTTTCCGCGATGATCGTGATCATGAGTCATTTATTGAGACGCTGGGCGAAGCATGCGGTCGTTGCGGCTGGGTGGTGCATGCGTATGTGTTGATGGCAAATCATCATAGCTACACATAACATTACCATATGCTGCTGGAAACACCGAAGCGAATCTGGTGGCCGGAATGCAGTGGTTGCAGGGGACATACACGACGTGTTTTAATGTCCGGCACAGTGAATGCGGGCATTTGTTTCGTCCCTGATTGTAGTGATCACGTCGCATGAAAAGCGATTTCTCATCAATATTTTTTCAGGCTGTTGGCTTTTCTTCCCGCTCTCAACCATTCCAAATCAATTTTCGAGTGGGCAATGCAACTTCTATTGTAAGTAAATAATACATGGGTCTGACCATCAGTTGTTGTATGGATTTTGGGATAACTGTATTCGCATAATGATGCACCACTTCCATCGAGTGTTGTGTTTGAAAACGCAAGGTCACGTGTAATAAAAGTATCTCCAAGGTCTTCGGAAAGACCGATTGTTAACGGTGTCCTCAAACCGTGACTGTCGTTGAATGCGACAAGCAGGGATCCGTTTTTTTCATTATATTCAAGGTCAACCGCACAGTGGTTGTTCCTTAACGATGTCTGGAATGCTTCAGAAAATGTCCATCCCCCGTCGTGTGAATCACTACGCCAGACTCTTCCGTTTTCGTGCTGACGGCCATAGCGCATAAGGCATATCCAGTGTTTGTCGTTGATTCGAGTAAGTGCCGGTTCAAGGCAGCCGCCTCCGGTTTCGTCAAAAGGATTCCCAATGCTTACATCTGGATTTCGCTTAATGTTGCCTTTTCCATCGACAAATAAGAACCTGGAGTGAAAATTCGGGTTATCATAAGGATCCGGTCTAAACTCGTAAGGAATTATCCATCCTCCGGCAGGGCCTTGTTGCGGAGCACGTAATACTGCCTGCCCCTGAAAAAGCATTTGATCTTCAGGGTCATTGCCTTCAATATTGTCAAGAGGCTTTACATCATACCTTTTGCCGTCCTTAAAGCGAAATGTAAAAGATTTTATTTCAGTGAGGGGTCTGCGCCATGTCGTCTTTCCAGCATGCTTTTGAAGTTTAAAAAGGCTGAGCGCTATCCCCCAGGTAAAATATAGAATATCACCAGAAGCAAGTTCAAGGGGCAAAACCTGCTCGGTTATATAACGTTCACCATTGAATTCAATTGGAGGGCAGATAACTTCTGGTGTACTCCAACTGTTATTATCTTTATCATAATAAGACCTGACACCCACCTGATCTTCACATCCTTCATAAGACCCTGTAAACCATGTTGCCATAAATCTTCCGTCACTGTGTTCAAGCACATTCACACTATGGCTTTGAGGTTTGAGACACAGAACTCCTGTGTTGATCTCCGGTTCTCTCATTGTTGTTTTCCTCTTAAATATTATTTGAAAACCTTAATTTCGTTATTGGTTTTATTTGATAAAATCTTTTTCCTTCAAACACATCTTCAGTTTTTCTTCCCGCCTGGTGGCCGTAATCCATAAAACTCCGGGTTCTGCCTCAAAAAGATACGGGTAAGAAAGTTCACCCTTTTCTTTTCTAGCAATAACTATAGGCTTGGACCAGTTTTCAGCCTCATCTTCCGAAAAAGCAATTGAAATCTCACCCCTGAAATTACTTGTCGGGGTTGCCGACCAGACATTATCCCCTCCCCGCAACTTATAACCGCTTTCTCCTTCAGGATTATGCCTGCACCATACGATAACAAGGCGTCCACTCTGTAATCTTTCAATATATGCAGGGGCGCTGCTGGAATCAATTCCCGCAGGACCATAAACATGCCATGTTACACCCTGGTCTTTAGAATATGATCTCCAAAGCTGTCCCCAGTTTGTTCTGATCAGCATTAAAACCCTGCCGTCTTTAAGTTCAACAATAGTTGATTCACTTACCCCGCCATGATGACCTTTGCCACCAAGATCAATCAGGTTGCTTGCCTTCCAGCTTGTTCCATCATCATCGGAATAATATGAAAGCACCGTATGGCGTCCGGGATTAAAAATCATTTTCATTGATGTAAAAATAATTCTGCCGCTTCTTAATTGCTTCATATCACGAACAGCTCCCGTCCAAACATCATGAAGCTTGATAACGTCCTGCCATGTTTTTCCTTTATCGAGACTGCGTGCGGCATAGGTAGGTTCTTTCCAACCATAATCTCCATCATAGTCAGGATCCCAATCCTTTTCTCGAACCATTTCTCCCTGATTAGCGAATCCCATGACAAGGCTTCCTTTTTGACTGCATATAAAAGCACCGCTGTCGGACGCAATAAGAGAGCCATCATTGCTCAAGTTTGATAATTTATTCCACGATTTCCCGCCATCAGAAGACACTTGGATTATTTCCTGTTGACCATTTGAAGGAAATTCCGACTCAAGGGCATATATATCATTAGTGCCCGGCATTTTCGAAAATCTTCCCGCAGGAAGAGACGGCATATCATGTGCATTTTCATGAAGCATAATAGTTCCGCCAGAACTCTTGTTCGTTAACTTAGCTTTTTCAGGCATTTCGCTGTAACGTAACATTGGTATCTCCTCTTTGTTTCGATTACTGGCCCTGCACGGTAACCACGATTTCCCGCTGTCGGGGTTTTATATCGCACTCAAGCAGAAAAATTTGTTGCCATGTGCCCAGCATTGCCTGGCCGTTCGAGACTGGAACGGTCAACGAGGGCCCCATCCACGTGGCCTGCAGGTGGGAATGCCCGTTGCCATCGTGCCAGGTTTGTTCGTGTCCGTAATCCCGATTGGGGGGGATCAGGCGGTCAAGCATGGCCGGCAGGTCAGCCGCGAGTCCGCTTTCGTATTCGATGGTGCCGATACAGGCCGTGCTGCCGACGTTGAAAATATGGGCGATACCGGTGAGGATGCCTGACGCCGTGACAATGCGGGCGACCTGGTCGGTGATATCATGCATGTCACGGTGACCGGTGGTCCGGATGGTAATCGTGTTCTGGTGGTTCATCGGGTCAATCCTCCAAGAGTAGGTTTTTCACTTCTGTGATAGTCCGTCCGCCGCGCTGGTTGCATAGTTCGATCTGAGCGCAATGCGACTGGAGGTCGGATTTCATGATGGATTTAGATTGCAAAAACGCAGCGGGAATAGCAAGGCAGAAGATTCATTGCCCCAGGATTGCAGTTCGCAACTTAGGGGCTGTGCCTCAGCGGTTGACATTGACGATAATTTTTGTATTAATTCGGTAGTTTAGAGTCTCAAAAGTGGTTGGTTAACAACGGGGGATGGTATGATCAAGTTTTTTAAGCGGGTGTGGTTGGCGGCGATGCTGGTCGGGATGTTGGCGGTGCCGGCGTTCGGCGCGGGCGGAAATTTGCGTTATACCATCACTGTTTCCAAGTTTGAGAACAATTCCGGCTGGAGCGGTCAGTGGGAGATCGGCGATGCTTTCGGGTCGATTCTGACCGAAGCGCTGCAGGCCTCCGGCAAATTCGTTGTGCTGGGCGAGCGGGATATGCGCGGCGAGGCGATGCTCGAACAGGATTTGGCGGCGTCGGGCCGGACGGCCGGCGGCAAGAAGGCGCCCGCCACCGGGCGGTTGACCCCGGCGCAGTTGCTGGTCAAAGGGGCGGTGACGCATGTTCAAAGCAGCACCACGGGAGGCGGCGGCGGGATCAATGTGATGGGGTTCAGCCTGGGCGGGTCCAAGGACAAGGCCGAGGTTAACATCACGATATATGTTGTCGACTCCACCACCGGGCAGGTCAAGTCATCCACTAAAGTGGTGGGCCAGGCCGGGCGGCGTGGTTTGAGTTTTGGCTACAGCGGTTCGGCGTTCGGCGGCAATGTGGATGGATTCAAGAAGGATAATGTCGGCAAGGCCTGTGAAGATGCCGTGGTGCAGGCTGTGGAATATCTTGAGCAGCAGCTGGAGCAGATTCCCTGGGAGGGCAGTATTGTCAAAGCCGGGGATCAGCCCATTATTAATCGCGGCACACGCGAAGGTGTGGAGGTCGGTCAGGTCTTCAAGGTTGGCGCAGTGGAAAACCTGGTTGATGAAGATACCGGTGAAATCCTGGATTCGGAAATGAAACAAGTTGCTGTGATCAAAGTCAGTTCCGTCAAGGAAAAGATTGCTTACTGCGATTTGTTGGAGGGGCAGACCGAAAAGGGCATGACTGTGCATCCGGCCGATTGAATCGCTTGATTTGTGTAAAAAGCATGTTCGTCTGACTATCTGGTTTTTCAGGCGCCGGGCAGCAGCCGGTTTTTCGGAGCCTTGAACGACTGGGTCTTGCTGCTGGTGGGCGCAGCGCAGGCCGGACAGCGGTTTGTGTTCGGCAGTTTGGGCGGGGATGGCAGCCCGGCGGGTTTTGTGCTGGCGTTTCAGGCTTTTCCGGTGATTATTTTTTTCCGCGCTAATGGGCCTGCTGTATTACTGGCGGATCATGCCCTGGCTGGTGCGCCTGTTTGCCGCGGCTTTTACCCGTCTAATGCGCGTCAGTGGTGCCGAAAGCCTTTGTGTTGCCAGTAATATTTTCGTGGGCGGTGTCGCGGCGATCGTACCCGAGCATCGGGCGGATGTTGTGGCGGTTGGTCCGCGAGCCCTGGTGGCGGCCACGCTGGCATGTCTAATGACGGGGGCCGTGGCGGGAGTATTCTGTTGATATGCATATTTTAATTGCCGATGAAGACGGAATCAGCCGTAAGACGCTGGCAGCCGCAAGTACCGCCAAAGGGCATACCGTACATGTGGCCGCAGATGGCGCGGAGGCCTGGCTTCTGTTTCAGGATCATTCGCAGGGACAGTTATGAGCAACCTTTTGCGTATATTATTTATGGGGTCGGCGGAACTGGCCTGTCCGAGTCTGGAAGCTTTGCGCGGCACGCCGGATTTTAAAATTGTGGGTGTGGTGACCCAGCCGGAGCGCCCCCGTGGGCGTTCCCTGCGCCGCGCTCCCTGCCCGGTCTGTGCGCATGTGGCGCAGTTGGGGATTCCGGTGCTGATGCCGGAAAAAGTCAATACGGCGGCGAGTGTGGCGGCTGTGAGGGAGTTGCAGCCGGAAATTATTGCGGTGGTGGCCTATGGGCAGATACTGAAGCGGGAGATTCTGTCGTTGCCGCCCCTGGGTTGCGTAAATCTGCACACATCGCTGCTGCCCGCCTACAGGGGTGCGGCTCCGATCCAATGGGCCATTGCCGCCGGCGAGCAAGTAACCGGCGTGACGACGATGTTCATGAATGAGGGGATGGACGCCGGCGACATCATCTTTCAGGAGCAGGAGCCGATCCGGGATGAGGATAACGCGGCGACCTTGCACGATCGGCTGGCCCACAGGGGGGCAGCTCTTTTACGGCGCACCTTGCAGGCCGTGCGCGCCGGGACCGCCCCGCGGCAGCCGCAGGACGAGACAGCCGTGACCTTTGCCCCACGGCTGCGTAAGTATGATGGACGGTTGGCTTGGCGGCGCTGTCGGTGGATGGCGCGGGCCCGCTGGTTGCGACCGGACGCGACGCCCTGCGCCTGCTGACCGTCCAGCCGGAGGGCCGCCGGCCCATGGCGGGTGCCGATTTTCTGAGAGGGCGCGCCCTGTGCGTCGGTCAGCAATTCGTGGTCGGGTGATGCCTTCGTGCGGGGCGTCAGCATCAGCTTTTAAGCTTTGGCGGTTGGGCCCGGTTTTTTTTGGAACATTTCGTCAACCATCTTGCGGGTTTCGGCCAGGGAAAGCATGACGGCCGTCAGAAGGTCTTGGGCAATCGCCTGGTGGATCAGTCCGGCATCCCCTTGCAACGCGCCTTCAATCGCCATGGTTCCCGCCGAGTTGATTGCGTGAAACACTCATGCTATATGCATGCGCTTTGACAATTCTGTGTTTTTTTGTTGGTTCGGCGGCGTTTTCATGATAGAAATGTTTTTTTGTTGTTAAGCGTTGGATGCCAGCTTTCAGCCTGACCGGTTTACAACTACAGAGCAGCCAGTGTCAAGGAGCGTGGGATTGCCTAATGAAAGTAAGTGTTGAAAAAAAAGGTCCTTGCCGCAAGGTGATGACGGTGAAATTGCCGGTGGAACGGGTTCAAACCGAGTATGACCAGGTTGTGCAGACTGCCTCACGCGTGGCGCGCATTCCCGGCTTCCGCAAGGGGCGCGCTCCTATCAGCCTGGTAGAAAGCCATTACGCCAAGGCCATCCGTGATGATGTGCAGGAGCGCCTGGTTTCCGGATCGTTGCAGGAGGCCCTGAAGCAGGCGGAACTGGATCCGGTGCGTATGCTGGAACTTGATGCCGAACTGAAGAAAGGCGAGCCGCTGGTTTACCGGCTCACGGTGGATGTGGCGCCGGACTTCAAGCTGCCCCGTTACAAGGGTTTGTCACTGAAGGAACAGAAACTGGACGTGACCGATGAAATGGTCGAGAGCTCGCTGCAGCGTATGCTGGAAGGTTATGCCACTTACACGCCTGTGGAGTCCCAGCCGATCAAGCCGGGCGACCTGGCCCAGATTGACTTCGAGGCCTTTTTTGAAGGTAAACCGCTGAAGGAATTGGGCAAAGCCGTGTCCGGGATCGACGAAGGCCATGACATGACGGTCATGGTAGGGCCGGAAGGTGTTTTCGTTCCAGGCATGGACGAACAGCTGGTGGGGTTGAAACCGGGCGATCAAAAGAGTTTTGACCTGCCTTTTCCTGAAAAATTCACCGTGGCCGCCCTGGCCGGCAAGACGGTAAATTATCGTGTGACGGTCAAGGCCGTGCGCGAGCGCCGGGCGGCCGTGTTGGATGAGAACATGCTTAAGACGCTGGATGTGGAGAATGAAGCTAAGCTGCGCGATATGATCCGCGAACGTCTTGGCGATGAGCTGCAGCGGCGCGAAAAGGACCGCCTGAAAGATGAGTTGGTGCGCATCCTGGTGAACAAGACGGAATTGGAACTGCCGGAATCATTGGTGGCGGAGGAGACCTCGCGCATGATCACCTCCGTTGTGCGACGCAACCTTTCTCAAGGGGTCGGTCGCGGTGAACTGGAAGCCCATCGCGATCAGATCCGCGAGAGTGCTCAGACCATGGCCGCTGACCGTTTGAAGACCGGCTATATTCTGCATCGTATAGCTAAAGAGGAAAACATCCAGGTCGAGGATGCCGAATTTGATCAGGAACTTAAGAATCAGGCCCAGCGTTATCGCATGACCGAGGAGCAATTGCGGCAGG
>JAIVGW010000229.1 GCA_020201415.1 Lentisphaerota bacterium | reverse complement strand
CCTCAAGTCATCCGTTGCCGGTTGGCGCTCTACCGTCTCCTGGTCCCGGCTGTGAGCCCGGTTATTGCCAGCGGGTGCTGGGGTAAACGAACCGCATGTCCAGGATGAAATCAGCAGCGCGTTTGGTCGGCGCAATGCCGGACAGCAGGACTGTTTCCCGCGCGCCGGCCACCCGCTGTACCCAAATGGTTGTACCGGAGGTGACTTCGATGCCGTCGTCATCAATCCAACGGTAGCGATACTCGAAGGGCAGCGATCATTATCGCCCTTGGCCAAAGCGCTGCCGGCGACCCGGAAATGGCGTCCGAAAACGCGTGAGTTGACCTTGACCGTATTGCCGGGATAACTCTCCATGGTAATGCCGGCCGAGGTCACCGGGTTGCGGCAGCCCAGGCCCAGGCCGCCTGCCAGGAGCAGGATCGCCGCCAAATGACTTGCAATAATGAATCTCATGTCTTTGCTCCGGTAATGGATCAGGGCCCGGTTCAATCAATCCGGGGCGCGGCGGAGGGCCCCTGTTTCAGACGAGGATCGTCTAACGACGGCTGTTCCGTACGGCGGCAGATGGCCAGTCGTTCAATAACGCCCTGGCGGTCCACGATGGCAGCCTTACTGGTCTTGAGGTCCACTTCAGTGACCTTGACTGAGCCTACATAAGCCTCGTGGTACCCCAGATTGTCGCCAGTATCGGGGTCAATCATGACCTCACCGGTGGCGAAAATCTTCAGGGTCTCGCCGGGCAGAATGGCGCCCTGGCCCCGGTTGAGCATGACTGTGTCGCCGGAGATGCTCATGATCCGGATGGGGTAGGCCACATCCACGATCTGGGCGGCCTCCAGGAGCGCGGATTCCTTGTAGCATTCGCTGATGGTGTCCATGACCAGGATGCGTTCGGAATCCTGCTGCCTTTGCCGGTTCTTCTTTTCCACTTCGCGCACGCCTGAGGCGATGATCCGTCCGCTGGCGACGTCCACCGTGCGCACGTTGGTGGCCAGTTTGGAGCGGATGGCCACCTGCTGCCCACCGATATATGGCACATCCTTGACTTCGCGATCAACTTCCAGATAGCGGATGGTTGGGATGATAATGTAGTCAGCGCCTACCATGTTGCCGATTTTGACGACTTTTTCCAGGTCAACGTAATCGCTTTCGCCGAAATCCAGCTCGCGGACGACCTGGCGCAATTCATCGCGTTCCAGCATGTCGAATTTCCGCACATTGACCAGGGCGTCGATCAAGTAGCTGGTATAACCCGGATTTTCAATGACCCCCGGGTCGGTCAGGCCGAATCGTTCGTTCAGCTCACGGTCGATACGGCGCCGGTTTTCCTGGGCGAAGACGGCGGGAATCACCACCACGCGCGCCTTGCGCGGTGTGGTGTCGGCTTCAATTTCGCGGGCCGCGGCGCGGGCCGCCGTGTCTGTTTCCGCGGCAGGGGAGGACTGTTCCTTGGAAAGGATCTGCACTTCGCCGCCCGGCCCGCGCCGGATGACGGTGACGCTTTCACGGTCTTCCTGGGCTGTGATTGCCGTAGTCGCTGCCAAAAAAGCCACTACCGCAATTGAAAGTA
This sequence comes from Lentisphaerota bacterium, assembly GCA_020201415.1. Taxonomy (GTDB): domain Bacteria; phylum Verrucomicrobiota; class Kiritimatiellia; order JAAZAB01; family JAAZAB01; genus JAIVGW01. The sequence goes on along the minus strand of JAIVGW010000229.1, from coordinate 6,299 downwards.
ACCTGTGCATACGACCTCCTGTTTTTATTGTCCGGCCAATCCGCCATGCGGCGGCCGGCGCGGACGGAATGCAACGTCCCACCAGACAGCATGAGTCTAAATCCACGGCTCCAGATATCAAGTCAAAAATATTTAAAGAGCATCAACGAGCATTATGGTCGTAGCCCTGCAGCATGTCAGCCGCCGCTAACTGCGTCAGCCGGAACAACACATCCATTGTCCCCCGCGCTTCGGCCCGGCCGGCCTTCTCGATTTCACCGGTTTCCACATCTACCAGCCGCAGCACGATCTGATAGGTGTTGCCCAGCTTGGCGACGGTGCCGATCAGCATCTTGCGCGCGCTCATGATTCTGCCGAATTCCACGGCGCGCTCGGTGGTGTCGCAGATATCGCTGAGCTGAATGTTATGTTCCGCCATGATCTTGGCCATATCGTCGCGGGTTACCAGGCGGAACCAGCCGCTGCGCAGGATGACCGTGTGCAGAGTTTCGGTCAAAGGATCCATCCATTCCTCCTGGACGCCTGTTTGCGGTGTCAGGCGCCAGAGCGCCGCCACCTCCGGATGGTGTTCCGGGGGCGGCTGTGGCAGAATGATTGTGTCTTCCGCGTCATCCGCGCGCAACACCGCCGACAGGGAGAGCGCTCCGCCGGGCCGTTCGGCGACTGCGCGCCATCCGTTGAGCATGGCCGGCAGCAATTGTTTTATAGCCTGCTCCCCGGTGGACTGTAGTGTCCGGGCGGCCCCGCTGACATCGTCCAGGGCGATAGCCGTGCCGGTCGCGGTGGCGCCGGCCATAATCCCTCCGTCGTCGGCATGGATGGCGCGCAGGTTAACCGTCCCCTGGTAACTGTTGAGGTTGCTGCCGCGGATGCCGGTGGCCGTGCGCCGCACTTCCGCTTCGCCCCGAATGATGACTTCGGCGCCGAACTGCATGCCGATGGCGGCGGCGCCCTGTGCGTCGCCGGCGCCGGTCAGCAAGGACTGGATTTTTTCCCGGTTATCCTGAATCACCGCCTGATCAACCACCGGAATATTACGCACGAGCAATTGGCGCATGGCAACCGGCGCCACTTCCGCGACCGGTTGGCCGTCAGCCCCTTTTTCCGTAATAACCACCATAACACGCGGCGGCGGAATGCGGGGTTCTTCTTCCGGCTTATCGGCCTCCGGGGGTGGTGAGGGCGGTGAGGCGCACCCTGCGAGCCAGACCAGGCAGCAGATCCAGCACAAGCGGGCCGCATGCCTCATGTACTTTTGCCGATGGTATTGCAAATGAAAGTCGTTTTTCAATATATGGATTTTGGATTGGCCAGGGCCGTTCGCAGGGCCTGGACCATGGTGCGCACCACTCCGCGCGCATGTTCGGAGACGGTGATGGAAGTGGAATTGGCCCGGCGCGCCAAGTCAATACTCCAAAGCACCTTGCCGGTCTGGCAGTCAATCATGCGGGCATTGATGCCTACGGCGGCGAAATGCATATTATGCGACTGGACCATGCTATATTCGTCCACGGTGCCGATAATCACCGCTTCGGCGCCCAGCATGGAACCCATTTCCGCGGCCTTGGATGAGGTCAGCCCCGCGAGGGCTACTTCGCTTTCAGTCAACACCTTGTCAATCTGGCTGCGTTCCACCACGGCGTAAAGCTGTTCGCGGATGATTTCCGTGACGAACATATCCGCCACCGATTCGCCAATGATCGCCGAGGCGGCGCGAAACGGCATAACGGAGACCTTCTTGATGTTGAGGCATTCCGGAGTGAGAGATATGCTGGGTGCGCTGTCGTATTTCACGGGTGGGGCGTCCTTGCGTCCGCCGAAACAACAGCAGCCTTGGTTCAGGCTCAGCCCGCCGCAGGCCAAAAGCATGCACAAGACTTTTATGTGTACGCGCATATCAAACCTTTCCATGCAGCGTTCCGGTAACATTTTGCGTGTGGAGCTTGCGGCTCCGTTACTACGCAAACAGAAGGTAAATACTGTCTTGATTGTATTAAGTTTTCGCCTTATGGCAAGCGCAAATGACGCGCCGTTTTAGGATGGCAAAAAATATGTCCGACACCCGGACGATATTCGCGTTGACTGTTATGCGGCAGTAGGGGTAGATTTGATACCGTAGTCGGCGCAGCGGCGAGTTAATCTGTAGTGACCACGCCAAAAAGCATGGCAGACTTGCCTTTGCGTCGGCAGCCTCCTGGCTTGTCAGTGTTTCAAAGTAGTTTGTCTGTGTAGTTATTTTAGGGTTTGTCTGTGAAGTTATTTTAGGGATAGTGGAAGGCATCTGAATTATGATCAAATTGTCTTTTATTGGGTTTCGGCACGGACATATCATGTCGATTTACAAATATGCAACGAAAAATCCGGCGAACTGGCTGATTACAGGCGCCTGTGAGGAAGACGCCGCCACGCGTGAACAGTTGGCGTCAGGCGGGGTGGTGGCCATCACGCACCACGACCACCGCGCCATGCTGGACGAAGTGGAGTGTGACGTGGTGGCGGTAGGCGATTATTACAGTCGGCGCGGCTCTTTGATCATGGAAGCCTTGCGCCGCGGCAAGCATGTGATAGCCGACAAACCTATCTGCACCAAGCTGAGCGAATACGATGAGATTGCTGGTCTGATTGCCGACCGGCAGCTTATAATCACCGCCCAGCTTGATCTGCGTTTCAGCCCCCGCCTGCGACTTGCCCGTGAGCTGGTGCGCGATGGCGCTATCGGCAAGGCGCTGTCCGTTTCCCTGACAGGACAGCATGCCCTCAGCATTGGTGTCAGGCCCGCCTGGTATTTCGAAGAAGGCCGGCATGGCGGCACCATCAACGACATCGGCATCCACGCCTTTGATTTAATCCCCTGGATTACCGGCTTGGATTGTGTTGAAATAGTAGCGGCCCGGACTTGGAACGCCCTGGCTTTACCCTATCCGCATTTCAATGATGGCGCGCAGTTCATGGTCAGATTGAGCAACGGCGCGGGGTTTATGGGTGATATGTCCTATTTCGCCCCCGGCAAATACAAGGGGACTCTGCCGCAATATTGGCGGCTGACCCTGTTCGGCGACGAAGGCGTCCTGGAAACCGGGCCGGGCGGCGATCTCATGCTGTGCCGCAATGGACGTGATGCGCCTGAAATGTTTACGCCGTCGCCACTGGCGGCCTGCGACAACCTGCCGGAATCTTTTGCCCGGGAGATTGCCGGCGCGGATAATCCCCTGGCGCCCAGCACCCGGGAAGTATTGCGCGCCAGCCGCGCGGCGCTGGCCGTGCAGCAGGCGGCGGATACCGGAGAAACCGGCGTGCTACTGGATTGACGGCCATTGATCCCGGCGGATGATGATATTGTCAAAGCTGGCGATGCATGCTGGGCGACAAAATACACGTCGTCCAGGGCCAACGTCAGCATCGGTCCGACAGGCAGGAACCACGAAACACGCGAAAGGCGCGAAAATGGAAACCGGCCCGATTGTCTTCAAAGAGGAAAGCTATCGAATAATCGGCGCCCGGATGACTTCGTGCATGGCAACGCCTAAGGGATCACGGATTCCCGGCCGAGCGCCGTTTCAATGGCGTTGATCATTTCAGGCGCATCGGGGGTTACGCGTGAACGGAACCGTCCAATCACCCGTCCGGTGCGGTCAATCAGGAATTTCTCGAAGTTCCACTTCACCGGTCCGCGATCGTCAATCGGCGCGCTCCCGGATGTGAGATATTGGTACAACGGGTGCGCATGTTCACCATTAACATCGATCTTGCTGAACATCGGGAAAGATACCGCGAATTTCTTCTGGCAGAAGGCCTGGATCTCGGCATCAGTGCCAGGCTCCTGTGCGCCGAATTGGTTGCAGGGGAACCCCAGAACCACCAACCCCCGCTCCGCGAACTTCTCATAAATGCTCTGCAGTTGGCGGTACTGCTTGGTGTAGCCGCAACGACTTGCCACATTAACGACGAGCACGACTTTCCCGGTGTAAACGCCCAGTTGAACCGTCTCCCCGTTTATCCGCGTGGCCGCGACCGACAAGGGGTCATCCGGCAACTCCACAGCCTGTAAAGCGGTCCATGCGAAGAGGTAAATTGCCATCCATTCCAGTGTTTTCATTGAACTCCTTGATTTAAAGCGGTCGGGAGCAAACAATGCCTCACGGTCATTTCATTGCGCGTGGGCGTTCTCCATGAGCAAGGCAGCGTCATTGTCCATCATGTCTTCTTTCCTGTTCCGTTTGCCGGCCATTATTACAGACGTGAGCGCCCCGATCAACTTCACTTTCTTCATGGTGTGCATTACTCCGTGGGTCTTGACTCCCGCCGAACGGGCGGTTGAAACGCGCTCTTAGCGCGGCGTGTCCAACGTTTGCGCTAACAGTTCGTCTGGACGACGCATTCGGTGCGGCTTCAAGCGATAGTGGTCAAACATGTTATCCGGCAATGTCAATCCTGGTTTTCAAAATCGGCAGGCATCCAGTCGATGACGCTACCCCCGCTTGATGGATAATATGGGCTTACCAGGAAGTTCTGGCCGTTCTCCCATGATCATTTTATCCAGTTTGGCGTGAATACATCTGAACACTTCCAGCGAATCTGGCTAGACTTTCCGCGTCACTTCGTCCATCCCTTTGCGCCACGTCTGCATGCGGGCCCACTCCGCCTCATCCGCGGCGACAGGGTCGAATTTACTTGGGTCCATATCAACATAAAGTTGTTGGAACTTTTCTTCATCGCATGCGGGGTTCGGCACATTGGATTGAACTTTGTTCTCCTTACGCCATTGGTCCAGCGCGGCGAGCATCATACTGACGCGTTCAGGATGCTGTTCGGCGATGTCTCGATGCTCACCGATGTCCCGGGATAGATCATAGAGTTCAGCTTTGGATTCGTCATATAGCTCCAACAACAACCAATGGTCGTCGCGCATGACCCCGCTGGGGCGCCCGCCCTGATTCGTGTAGTGTGGAAAATGCCAGAAGAGTTTGCGGGCCGGAAAATCTCCGCCAAGCAGGCCGTTGGCGAAACTGATCCCGTCCAAGCCGGCTGGCGCAGGCACACCGGCAAGTTCCATCAATGTTGGAATCCAATCTATATTGTTAACGGGAGCATCGACCACGCTGTTCTCCGGTATATGCCCGGGCCAACGCACGATCAAAGGCACCCGCTGACCACCCTCGTAGGTGTAGCCCTTTCCGGCGCGGTAGGGTGTGTTGTGCGTAATCTTTGCATGTCTGCCCTCCGGCACATGCAGCCCGCCATTGTCCGAAGTAAATACAAAGATCGTGTTCTCTACCAAATGCAACTCTTCGAGTCTGGCTGTAATCAAGCCAATGGTGTCATCCAGGGTCTCGATAAGCGCGGCATATACCGGCTCAAATGCGTTTTTGTTCTTTTCGATTAAGCTTTGTCGCGCCGTGTAGGGAATATGCGGGGTGTGGTGGCCAAGATAGGCGACAAACGGCCGATCCTTGTTTTGCTCGATGAACTTGATCGTTGCCCGGGTCAGTTCGTATTCCGCCTTTCCGCCTTCGGTTTCCGAGGGTATCGTGTTAATGCCCTGGAGAGGGTGATAGACATAGTCGAACCCGTGTTCTGAAGGGCCGGGATCATTGCCGATATGCCACTTGCCGATGAATCCGGTGGTATAGCCGGCCTCCTTGAAGTAACGGGGAAGGGTCTTAACCGACAGCGGTATATGCATCATGATTTCGGGATGCAGCACGCGTTGCGACACCGCATCCGGACGTCCGGGCAAATATGTGGTCAGATGCAGCCGGGCCGGGTTAAGTCCGGTCAGCAGCCCGGCACGAGATGCCGAACAAATCGCTTGAGAGGCATACGCCGAGGTAAAGCGCACCCCCTCTTCAGCCAGCTTATCGAGATGCGGTGTGTTGTGATCTTTCCTTCCATAGCAGTGCAAGTCATTGATGCCAAGATCATCGCAAAGCACAAATACAATATTGGGTGTTGTCATTGGACCATCCCTTTTCATTTACGACCATAATATTCCACGTCAGCTTTCAGAAGTAATTTAGCAGGACAAGTTCGATGAAGCAACCTTGTTGGTTTGCATAATTACTTGATAAAAGATAGACAGCTGTCCTTAAAACTGGAGGATCGGGCTTCGTTAAAACCGCATCTTCGGAGACTTAGGCAGCCGGCGTTAATACATGCCGCTTTTTTTTACCTGGCCCGGCGAGACGCCGAAATGACGCCTAAAAGCCCGGCAGAAGTAATTGAAATCACGAAAGCCGCAGGCGAAGGCGATTTCTTTAACGAGCAGCTTGTCTTCCATCAGCCTGCGCATGGCCTGGCGC
>JAIVGW010000432.1 GCA_020201415.1 Lentisphaerota bacterium | reverse complement strand
GAAGGTTATGAGTTCCAGGTTTCCTGTCCGCAGGTGATCTTGCACGAGAAGGACGGCCGCTCTTTGGAACCATATGAGGAACTGCTGGTGGAGATGGCTGAAGAATATTCCGGGACCGTGATCGAAAAACTGGGCGCCCGCAAGGGTCAGTTGCTGGAAATGCACCGGGAGAACGCCATGGTACGCCTGAAATACAAGATACCTACCCGCGGCCTGCTGGGATTCAAGTCGGAATTCATGTCGGATGTGAAAGGCATGGGTGTGTTGACTTATGTTTTCCTGGAATATGACGAGTTTGCCGGTGAAATGCGTCAGCGTAAAAACGGTGTGCTGGTGTCCACGGAAACCTGTGTCACGGTGGCCTATGCGCTGTTCAATCTGCAGAAGCGGGGCCGGCTGTTTCTGGGACCTGGCATCAAAATCTATCGCGGCCAGATCGTCGGCGAACATTGCCGCGGCAACGACCTGGGCGTCAATCCCGCCAAGGGTAAACAACTGACCAATGTCCGCGCCGCCGGTTCCGATGAAAACATCATTCTGACCGCGCCGGCGAACATGAGCCTGGAAGACTGCATTGCCTTCATCAATCAGGACGAGCTGGTTGAAATCACGCCCAAAAACATCCGTCTGCGCAAGGTTCCGGAATACCGTTTCAGGTGAGCGGGCACCGCCGCCGGGCGGGTCACAGCACATCGGCAAAATGCGGTTTCAGACGACGGAAAATCCAGGCGCCCGCTCCCGCGCTCAACAAGGCGGTCATCCAGAACCAGGCAGCGCCGGAGGCCGGGTATGGCGTGGCGGGCAACAGGCACGCGCGATATGCTCCCAGCAGGTGGAACAGCGGATTGAGTCTTAAAAGCGCGGCCAGGTAAGGATTGGCAATCATCTCCGGATTCCAGAAAACAGGTGTGAGCCAGAAGCCGAATTGCAACAGCACATTCACGATGTAGCCGACATCGCGCGAGAAAGCATGCAGCGCTGCCGTAATCCAGCCCAATCCCGTCACCAGCAGGATCAGGCCGGCCAGATACAGCGGCAGTCGCAGCCACCCGGCGCCGGGCGCAATACCATGCGCGGCCAGCACCAGGCCGGTGATCGCCAGGAAGATCAGGTGGGTGACCAGGGCGGTGACGATTTTTACCGGCGGCAGCATGATCACGGGAAACCGCACTTTTTTCACCAGGAAGGCGTATTCATGCAGGGCATTGGTGGCGGAATTCAAGGCTTCGGCAAAAAAACTCCAGGGATAATACTCCAGATGAACCCCAGCGTGGCGCCGGCATAGCGCGCGTGCAGGTCGTGCCGGGCCAATTGCAGAAATGTGCGCCACCATGGCGCGGAGGAATGGGCATCCGTCTTTGGCTTGTTCATACCTGCATTTTGCGCGAATATTGGCGTTGACATGATTTTAAGCATAATTCAGTTGCCTGATCAATCTTACGATTGCCAAAACAAGGTATCAAAGACTACAATGGCAAGCAAGTCGAATGGGGAGGGAATGCATGCAGGTATTTATTGTCAGCGCGTTATTATGGGGGGTGTCATTGCTGGCGCTGGCCCGTCTGTGGCAAACTGAACGTGTACGCGGACGGATTGTGACGTTGCTGATGCTGCTCATGGCCGGCGTGTTGATGCTGCGGCCGCACGAGGATATTTTCGGCGGTGAGGATCCCGGCTCCTATATCAATTCCGGGATTACCTACGCCAATCAGCAGGCTTTCTTTCATACCGATCCGATCCTGGCCCAGGTGCAGCCGGAACTGCGTCCGATGTTCTATTACGGTCACTCCGGCTTCGGCGCTACCAAGGATGCCTGTCTGTGGGTCTGTAACGAGCAGCAGGCGCGGCTGGGGCCGCGTTTCCAGCCGGCGTATCCCCTGCTGATGTCGGGTCTGGTCGGTTTGACGCGCAGCCCCTGGGCCGCGCTTTACGTGGCGCCTATTTTTGCGATCTTTACGGCCTTGGCGCTGAGGGCGCTCTTCACGTTGTTTTATCCCGGCCGTTGCGCCGGTTGGGCGGTATTCTGGCTGTTTCTGCTTAATCCGCTGGTTGCCTGGCATGGTCGCTGCCCGCGCCCCGAAATTGTAGCGGCTTTCCTGTTGTTTGCCGGCATCAGCCTGCTGTTGCGGGCCGCCCGCGGCGCTCCCCGGCAACATCGCCTGGATGTGTGGCTGGGCGGACTGTGTTGTATGCTGGCGCCGTTCGTGCATGTTACCGCCTGGTTTGTGGTGCTGCCGGTCTTCGCGGTGCTGCTGTTGGCGGGCGGTGTCGGCCGGCGCGACCTGGTCGCGGCCTGTTTGTGGGTGCCGGCTGCGCTCTGGGTGCTGGACTATCAGGCGCGCCACATTACGGACTACTATGGCCTGGGCCGCATGCTGCGTCAGGGGCTGGCCAATCCCCTCTGGTGGGTGGCGGTCCTGGCCGGCATTCCGCTGCTGTGGTGGTGCGGGCGGCGGCTGGTTAAATGGCGCTGGCCCCTGTGGTTGTTCCGGGGATTCGCCTGGGGCGTGGGGCTGGTGGGCGCGGCGGCCTTTGTCTGGTGCTTTTTCTGCCGCGATGCTGAAGGCAGTCTGCCGTTTTTGAGACGCCCGGTCGAACACTTGTTTTATCTGACGGATTTTCGCGCAGTGGTCAACATGTTTTCAACGTGGCTGGCCCTGCTGGGGTTGCTGGGTTGGCTGGCCTGGTGCGTGGCGCCGGGCCGCGGGCGGGTCATGCGCCCGCTGCTGGCAGCCATGTTGATGCCCGCTATCTGTCTGGCCGGCCGGATTAATGATTTCATGATGACCCGTTACCTGTTGGTGGCTCTGGTTCCCATGTTGACCCTGGGTCTGGCCGCGCTGGCTTATTTCATTGCTGACCGGGTGGAGGGATGCTGGCGCAACCGGGGCGCAAGAATTCCGCTGGCCGCGCGCCGCAGCGTGGTGCTGGTCCTGATGGCGCTGTTGATGGCCGGGGTGGGCCTGCGTGGCCGCACGCACCTGGTGCGGGTGACGGAGTACCGCGGGCTGGCCCGCTTTCTAGCCCAGTTCGCCAGGCCGGTGGCCGGCTGTGAAGGCGCTTTGCTGGCGGAATATTCGCGTCTGGCGGCGCCCTTTGACCATTTTTTCAATCTGCCGGTGTTGGCCGTGGATAACGAACGTCGCGATGATTACACGGAAATCGAGCGTGAATGGGAACGTCTGATGCGCCAGTTTGACGATGTGCCGGTGTTTTTCATCACACCTTTTCGCTCCGCCGTCAGTGATCGTTTTGTGTTTACGCCTTTGAGGCAGGATGTGTTTAATTACCAATCGCTGCGTCAGGCCGGGCGCAATTTGCCCGTGGAAGTG
>JAIVGW010000431.1 GCA_020201415.1 Lentisphaerota bacterium | reverse complement strand
GTATTTTTATATGCCGCCCGCATCGTCGCCCGCATCGCCTCCGACAGTGGCGCAAGTTGCCGATTCCCTGGAAGGTGTCATGCAGGCTGCTTTGGCGCCCTTGGATTCAAGTGAGCCCCGGGCGGCGAATTTGCGCGAGCAAGTCATGGAACTGGAGCGTCGCTTGAATCAAGCCCGGAACCGGGAGGTGGCGCAGCTCGGCGGCGAGTTCAGCCGGCAGTTGCGCGCTACACTGGAAATGCGGCGGCAGTATGAAGCAGCCTTGGCGGATATCCTGGCGCGTGATCCAGCCGGTCTGGAACGGCCTGCGCGGGCCGGGGAACGAAAAAAATATCAGGCAGATACGATCCTCGCAAACTGGGATAATCATGTTGCCGGGGCGCGTCCGCGATTGGTCAGCCTGCTGACAAACCTGCGCCGGGAAAAACATTCCGCCCTGCAATAAATTTTTTGACAAAAATGTTGTCAAAGTTTATACTTTGTCTTGGTCAAGCATCCCCAGACCGGGGAATTCACTATGTTTCCCGCCACCGTCACCTATGTTGACATACCCAAGGGCCGCGACCATATCAGTACGGTGTTCCTGCGGCCAAACACGGTAATTCGCTACGGCGCGGTAGAGCGGGTGGCGGTGGAGGTGCATGCGCGTGGCGAGATCGTGGCTTATGCCAGCCAACCCGACGATAAGACACAGTGGTGGCGTATGCAGATAAATGCTCGCGTCCTGAACGGAGTCTTGTTAAACAGGGCGCAGACTCCTTTTGCTTTTGTGGCATGGGATAATTATCAGGCGATCAAGGGTCGTTGAGCCGTTCGTTGATCGGCGTGTGCAATCCAGGGCGTAGTTGAAGTCTTGGATAAGGAAGGATTCCGGTGATATGCATATGGGCGGGTTTTCCGGATTTTCAGGGGTGTTTAAGTCCAATCGCGTGCTGGCGATGGACGTCGGCGCCGGCGAGATTAAAGTCGCCGCATTTGCCCGCACCCGTGCCGGTTGGGAATTGACTCACATGGCCCTGCGGGAATTGCTGACCGATCCAACCTCGGATACCGATCCATCTCTGGCCATTATTTCCAGTTTGCAGGATATGCTGAAGGAAAAGGCCATTGTGCCTGCTCCGGTGGTGATGTCCGTCACCGGCCAATCGGCCTTTCTGCGTTTGGTCAAACTGCCGCCAGTCAAGCGTAACAAACTGCATCAGACCATCTTGTACGAGGCGCAGCAGAATGTGCCCTTCCCGATCAACGAGGTGGTCTGGGACTACCAGTTGATGGGCGATTCGCAGAACGAGCTGAATGTCATGCTCGTGGCCATCAAGTCCGAGATTGTGGCTTCCCTGACCGATTGCGTGGAGGCCGTGGGTCTGGAGGTCGAGCTGGTGGACGTGGCGCCGATGGCGCTCTATAATACTGTGCGCTACAACTATGTTGATGTGGAAGGCTGCATCCTGGTGATTGATATCGGCGCCAAGTCGACCAATCTCGTTTTTGTTGAAGAAGGTCGGTTTTTCAGCCGCAACCTGCCGATCATGGGTACGGGAAATATAATCACCCAGCAACTTATGAAGGAATTCAATCTTTCCTTCAAGGACGCCGAAGAGTTGAAGCGTACCCATGCCAGCGTGGCATTCGGCGGAGCTTATGAGGATTATGCCGACAAGGTCATCTCCAGGGTTTCCAAGACTGTGCGCGGTGCAATGACCCGACTGCATGTGGAAGTTGAGCGCACCATAAACTTCTACCGTACGCAACAAGGTGGCAATGCCCCGAATCTGGTTTTGCTGGCTGGCGGAACATCCGTGATCGCCCGCACTGATGATTTTTTCAATGAAAAACTCAAGATAAATGTGGAATATCTGAATCCCTTCCGCAATTTAATCGTCAACAAGTCAATTTCGGCCGAAGAGATCGGTGAGTGTGCGCATGTCATGGGCGAAGTGGTGGGAGTAGGTCTGCGACACATGTTGCCATGCCCCTTGGAAATCAACTTGTTGCCTCCCAAGCTGGTGGAGGCCAAGGCTTTCCAGCGGCGCCAGCCGTTTCTGGTGGCGGCGGCGTTGAGTCTCTTGCTGCTGACAGGCTGCTGGTGGGTATATTTCGCCTCAATGGCGCAAAAGTTGCAGCAACGCAAGGACAAGGTGCGTGAGGTCGTCAGCCGCCTGGAGGTGGTAGAAGCCCGCATGCAGCCGATAGAGTCGCGGATCGCTCAAGTGCAGGATAGCGCCCGAAGGTTGCAACAGGTTGTGCTTCGGCGTGTGCGCTGGTTGCAGTTGCTTGACCAGATTCACGGCAGTCTGTTGGACGGCATGTGGTTGGTTTCGCTGGCGCCGGAGGCCGGACCGACCGGCAATATTGAAAGTATCGTGGTGCGTGGGTTTATTTTTGCCGATAAGGCCTCTGACAAGTCCGTGGCCCAATTTCGTGACAATCTGCGCGCCTCCCTGGAGTTTGACCAGAAGACGGAAATTGAAAGGGCGCCATTACCCCATCAGGACGATTATGCGCGCGAGTTTACCGTCAGGATTGTGTTGAGCGAAACGCTTTAAATGGAAGCAGCATGAATCAGGCT
>JAIVGW010000430.1 GCA_020201415.1 Lentisphaerota bacterium | reverse complement strand
GGATGAGCGCGACCGGGCCTTCCGCCGGATCGCCGCCATGGAGCGCTCGGCGCCGCTGCGCATCAGGACCACCTGCGCCCCCTTGTATGGCAAATATCGCTTGCCGGATGATCCGGACCGCCCGGCGCCTCCGTTTCACGGTTGTATGGGCGGCCGCGGTTTCGCCTTTATCTCGCATACCGGCACGTTGCAGCCTTGCGGGTTTCTGGATATACCCTGCGGGGATTTGCGGGCCGTGGATTTTGATCTCAGCCGCCTGGTGCGCGAGTCCGGATTGTTCCAGCGGATGCAAGCGCGGGATCCGTATGATGAATGTCCTGCCCGCACCGGCGAGTTTGGATAAAAAATGATGAAGTTGACTGAAAAAGAACGGTCGGTCCTGACGGCGCTGCAGTGCGGCATTGAGCCGGTGGCGCGGCCTTTCCGCGGCCTGGCGCTACCCGAGACCGAGGTGGTCGCATTGCTGCAAAGAGCACGGGCGGCCGGACTGATCCGCCGGTTCGGCGGCGTATTCGATGCGCGGCGCCTCGGTTACCAGAGCATCCTGTGCGCCATGGATCCTGCCGGCCGGGACCTGGAGGCCGTGGCGGCTGTCATTGCGCGTCATCCGGGGGTAACACATTGTTACGAACGCCGCCCCTTGCAGGATGCAGCCGGTTATCCGGCGCTTTGGTTTACATTGGCCATGCTGCGGGAAGCATTTGATGAAGGACTGGCGGCGCTGCGTGCGCAATTGCCCGGGGAGCGGCTGTTGCTCTTGCCGGCGCTGCGCCGGTTTAAAATTGATGTGGTCTTCGACCTGCGCACGCGCGATCGCGATGAGCAGGTCCCCGGCGGCGCGCTTGCGCTTCCGGAATCTTCCCCGGCGGCCTGTCCGCTGAACGACCGGGAGCGGGCGCTGGTGCGCCTGCTGGATGAGCTTGATCCGGTCAGTGCGCGCCCCTTTGACCAGGTTGCCGGGCGGCTGGGACAGCCCGTGCGGGAAGTAACGGCCCGGTTGCAACGCTGGCGGCAACAGGGCTTGTTGCGCCGCATTGCCGCGGTGCTGCGCCACCGGGAGGCCGGATTCACGGTCAACGGCATGTGTGTCTGGTCCGTGGGGCCGGAGGCCGTGGCCGCCGGTCGGCGGGTGGCTGCCTGCCGCGCGGTGACGCATTGTTATCAGCGTCCCCGGCTCGAAGAATTTCCTTTCGATCTGTACGCGATGATCCATGCCGCCAGTCGCCCGGAAGCGGTCCGCCTGTATCAGGAAATTACCGCGGCCTGCGGTCTGCCGCCGGGCATGATGTTTGTCTCCCTGCGTGAATTCAAGAAAACCAGTATGAAATATTTTTCCGATGCAACATGAACCCCAGCCCTATGCCCTGCCGGTAAATCTGCTGATGGCCGGCCGGCTGTGTCTTGTGATCGGCGGCGGCCGGGTGGCCCTGCGCAAATGCCGGAGCCTGTTGGAAGCCGGCGCGCGGGTACGCCTGGTCAGCCCGGCGGCCGTGCCGGAGCTTGAGCGGCTGGCGGCGGAAAACCGGATTGAATGGGTCCGGCGTAATTTTGAACCTGCGGATATCCAGGGCGCCCTGCGGCCGGCACCGATCATCGGTTTTTGAGTCTGGAGCAGCGCGAGTCATTTCATCTCGACGGGCCGGGCCGGGAGCGCATCGGCGCGATGCTGATGCAGTTGTTCGGGGTACACGAGTTCGTGCTGCTGAACACCTGCAACCGGGTGGAAATCATGGCAGTTGCCTCGCATGCCACCGCGTCCGGCGGTCTGCTGTGTCATGCGCTGGGATTTGACCGGCTGCCCGCGGACCGTTATTATCAGTGGCGGGGCGCGGCCGCCTGGGAGCATTCCGCGCTGGTTTGCGCCGGTTTGCTGTCGCAAACTCCGGGCGAATACCATGTTGCCGCTCAAATCAAGGAGGCGCTGGCGGAGGCGCTGCGGCAGGGCTGGGCGGCCGGCATGATGCAGCAGTGGATGGCGTCGGTGCTGCATCTGTCGAAACACATTAAAAATGATGCTGCGCCCCTGGTTCCCGTTTGTGAAATTGAGGATTTGGCTCTGCGGTTGCTGGCGGATCGCGGGGCGCTGCGGGACGACAAGACCATCCTGGTGATCGGCAGCGGCATGGTGGGCCGGGAGCTGGTGCGCAATGCGGCGGCCGTCGCGGGTAAAATCATCTGGTGCTATCACCGGCATCCGCCGGAACTGCCGGAAGCATGGACAAGCCGGGTGGAAACATGTATGATGAATGAACTTGACGGCAGGCTGCCGGAGGCCGATGCGCTTGTTTGCGCGATGGACGCGCCGGGCTTTGTTTTGCACGGCGGTCATGCGGACTTGATCGGCCGGACCAGGCCGGTGGTCATGGTTGATCTCGGCGTACCGCGCAACGTGGATCCGGCGCTGGGCCGTCTGCTGCCTGCCGCGGAGCTGGTTGATCTGGAAAAACTGAATCAAGTTTATGGGAACGGACGGGATGCCACGGCGGCCGCTTTGGAAGGCTGCCGGAACATTATCCATGCGCATCGGGATCAGTATGAACGACTCATGGCGAGTTTTCAGGGTGGGAACACGCGGCAGTCCGCTGGCGTTGATCCAGCAACGGCAGGCGGTTGACTGCCTGCGCGCGCTGCTGCCCGCCCTGGAGTTCCGTTCCGTCGAGCTCCATACGCCGGGCGACCTGGACCGTGCCACCGATTTGCGCGACAGCCCGCCGGATTTCTTTACCCGCACCTTGGATGAGGCCTTGCTGGAGGGACGCATCGACCTGGCGGTTCACAGCGCGAAAGACTTGCCGGAGCCTTTGCCGTCGGGCCTTGACTGGTTTTGGCTTCCGCAAGCCGCCGATCGGCGCGATGCGTTGGTCGGCTCCCTGCAACCGCGCGTGATCGGCGTCAGCAGCGAGCGCCGGTGCGCCTATGCCCGGCGGCGGTTCCCGGACGCAGCGCTCAAGCCGGTGCGCGGTAACATCGGCGAGCGCCTGCAACAGCTCGATGAGGGCCGGTTTGATCTGTTGATCATGGCCGGCGCCGCCTTGCAGCGGCTCGGGCTGGCAGAGCGGATTGCCGCATGGATTCCCCTTGATGAACTTGCGACTCCTGAAGCTCAAGGCGCGCTGGCCGTAACTTTCCGGCAGGGTGATCCGCGCCTGTCGCGCATTCGCGGCCTGTTTGTCAAAGCGGTGACATTTGCCGGCGCCGGGGTGGGCGCGGGACACCTGACGCTGGAAGCCTTGCGCGTTTTGCAGCTTGCCGATGTGTGCCTGCATGACGCGCTGGTGGATCCCGCGGCGTTGGAATGGTTGCCGGCGGGCGCCGTGAGATTGGACGTCGGCAAACGGCAAGGCGCTCAAAGCCGCCCCCAGGACGAGATCAACCGCCTGCTGTGCGATACTGCGCGCCGGGGACTCCGGACGGTGCGCTTGAAGGGCGGCGATCCCGGAATCTTCGGCCGCCTGGCCGAGGAAACGGAGGCTCTGGAGCAGCTCGGGCTCCCGTTCCGGGTGATCCCGGGGATCAGCGCCATGCAAGCCGCCGCAGCGGAAAGCGGCATCCTGCTGACGCGGCGCGGCACGGCCCGCGGTTTTACAGTGATCACACCCCGGCTGGCGGGCGGAGCAACCGGGCCGGTCAACAGCGCGGCCCGCGCCGGCCTGCCGGTGGTTTTCTAT
>JAIVGW010000176.1 GCA_020201415.1 Lentisphaerota bacterium | reverse complement strand
CATGTCAATCAGGTCCATCACCACCAGCCCGCCGATATTGCGCAGGCGCAACTGCCGGGCAATTTCCTGCACGGCCTCGGTATTGACCTGCAGGATGGTCTCATCCTGGGAGGAAGCGCCTTTGTGCTGGCCGGTATTGACATCGACGGCGATCAAGGCCTCGGTCTCATCAAAAACCAGGCATCCGCCGGACTTCAACTGCACCTTGCGGCGGAAGGCGTCCTCCAGCAGGCGGTCCACGGCATAATGCTCAAAGATCGGACGGCTGCCGTTGTACAGCTTGATCCTGCCGCGCATGCGCCGGGAAATACGTGCCAGGATATCGCGCACCCGATCGTAGTCGGCCTGGGAATCTATGACAATGCTGTCGATTTCATCCGTCACCGAATCGCGCACCATGCGTTCGACCAGGTCCGGCTCCCGATAAAGCACGGTCGGCGCGCGCTTGGCCTCCATGGCGGCGCCTATACCCTCCCAGGTGGCCAGCAAACCGCGGATATCGCGCACGAACCCCGTGCTGCTGACGTCCGCGCCGGCCGTCCGGATGATCAGGCCGCAATCATCGGGAATCGGCAGGCGCACCAGGATTTTTTTCAGGCGCCGACGCTCCTTTTCATCTTCAATTTTCTTTGAAATGCCGCGCAGCTTGCTGCCCGGCATCAGCACGAAGTAGCGACTGGGAATGCTCAGGCTGGCTGTGGCCCGCGGACCCTTGGTCCCTATGGACCCCTTGGATATCTGCACCAGGATTTCCGAGCCGACGGGAAAATGCCGGGAGATTTCCTCGCGGGTGAACTGGCGGCGGCGCGTGATGGTCCGGCCTTGTTCCTCGCCCTCGGCGGCGGCCAGCCGGGTGATATCCTCGGGAAACATGTCCCAGTAATGGATAAAGGCGTTCTTCTTCATCCCGATATCGATAAAGGCCGCCTGGAGTCCGTCTTCCAGATTCTGAACCACCCCCTTGAAAATACTGCCCACGATCCGCGTTTCCGCCGGATGTTCGATCTTGTATTCCTCCAGCTGTCCGTTATCCAGCACGGCCACCCGGCTTTCCAGGCTTTCCACGCTGATGATCATTTCCTTCTTTTTGACGTTCTTGCGCCTCCTGAATCCAAACATTTTTTTCCCTTTCATTAATTCCTTTCACCTCTGATATAAACGCTCTGCACCAGGCCCAGCGCGATCATGACGCTGATCATGAACGTGCCACCGTAGCTCAATAGCGGCAACGGCAGGCCGGTTATCGGCAACAGGCCGATGGTCATGGCAATATTGACAAAAACATGGCAAAAAATAAGCGCGGCCACGCCGACGCACAGCAGCCGCCCGATCCGGTCCGGCGCCTGCAGGGCGGCACGGAATGCTCCATGCAACACAACAGCAAACAGGATGATAATGCCCAAGGCTCCCATAAATCCCTTTTCTTCGGCAATTACCGAAAAAATGAAATCGTTCGGCGCAACCGTCCGCGGCAGAAACCCCAGGATATTCTGCGTGCCGCGGCGGAAGCCCTTGCCCCACAAACGGCCCGACCCCACGGCTATCTGCGATTGCGCCTTGTTCCAGCCAGCCCCGAGCGGATCGGCATCCCGACGCAAAAAGACCATGATCCGGTCCTGCTGGTAAGAGCTGATTCCGCAGGAGCGCAACAGTCCGTCATGCCGCTCTTCCGACCAGCCCAATGCCGGTGGCGCCAGCAGAAGGATCAACAGCAGGGCCAACAACAAGCCTGCCAGGGCCGCCAGACCGCTCAAACTGCGCACCGGCACTCCAGCCGTCAGCAGGATGGATGCAAGCACCGGAACAAACACGGAGGCGGTGCCCAGATCCGGCTGGGCAGCCACCATCATCACCGGCAAAGCCGTCAACATCAAGGCCAACACCAGCAGCCACCGGCTGCGCGGCCAGACACCCGGCGCGCCATACACCCGCGCCAGGATGATGATCAGCGCCAGCTTGGCCATTTCCGCGGGCTGCAACAACCGGATTCCGGCCAGCTGGATCCAGCGGCGCGCGCCATACATCCGCACTCCGATCCCCGGCACGAATACCAGCAACAGCAGCAGCAGTGCGGCCAGATACAGCCACCAGG
>JAIVGW010000175.1 GCA_020201415.1 Lentisphaerota bacterium | reverse complement strand
CCCTGAGTCCCGGCCTGCCCCGCAGGGCCATGCCCAACGATCCCCCCATCAGGCCCAAGCCGATTATCGCCACTTGCCGTACCCTGGACATGTTTCTCCCCAGCCAAGCAATTTCTGATCAAAGCCCCGTGTCTCACTGCAGCGGCCAGGACACTTCTCCCGGCTGACGGCTCATCCTATCGCAACCCGACTCCGCTTTTCAATCATAATTTGAATAACCTTGCCAGCAGCGGACCTTTATGCCAGACTTAACACGTATTTACGCGCCAAGTTTAGCGTTAATACGAGGCGCGATATTGTTCAATGGAGCCGGGGTGACCTCACCCCGGTCATGCTCGTAGCATATTTTGGACTGCGGCGGTTTGACGCCGCTTTCTGCCTGAGACATATTTCCGGACAGACCCATGAAAATACTGATCGGATATCCGCCCACTGTCTCATCCAAGGGCATCGCCACTTTAGGACAGAACCGCCAATTCCAGTGGTTCAGCAATCCCAGCTTCCTGTTCCCCGTAGTACCCGCCAGCGCCGCCACCCTGTTGAAAAGCCAGGGGCACGATGTCACCTGGCTGGATTGCGTGGCCGAACGCATCCAACTGCCGGCATTCCTCGAAATCCTGCGAAAGACCCGGCCCGAACTGCTGGCCTTTGAAACCAAAACGCCGGTCATCAAGCAGCATTGGCGCCTGATCAACCAGCTCAAGGATGAGTTCCCCGACATGCTGATCGCGCTCTACGGCGATCATGTCACCAGTTTTCCGGAAGAAAGCATGCGCAATTCCACCCCGGATTATGTGATTTGCGGCGGCGATTATGATTTTGTCCTGGCCCGATTGCTGGAAACCAGGCAAACGGGGCAGACGCCGCCGGACGGGGTGTTTTACCGCCGGGACGGCCATATTCATGGCAACCGGAATTTCTGCACCAACCATGACCTGGACACCCTGCCGTTCATCGATCGCGACCTGACCAAATGGAGGCTGTACGAACGCGAATACAATTTTGTGCGGCACCCCTATTTTTATATCATGTCGAGCCGTGACTGCTGGTGGGGCAAATGCAAGTTCTGCAGCTGGCCGCGCATGTACCCCAACTTCCGCACCCGCTCCGTTCCGCATGTGCTGGATGAAATCGGGATGCTGACGGAGCGTTACGGCGCACGGGAAATCTTCGATGACGCCGGCACCCTGCGCACCGGCGCCTGGCTCAAAGAACTTTGCTTAGGCCTGACCGACCGCGGCTACCACCGCCGGCTCAGATACTCCTGCAACATGCGCTTCGGAGCGCTGGGACAGGATGAGTACCATATGATGAAGCAGGCGGGATTCCGTTTGTTGAAATTCGGCCTGGAATCGGCCAACCAGAACACGCTGGACCGGCTGGACAAGGGCATCCGGGTGGAGGACATCACCCGTGGCTGCGCCATGGCCCGGGCGGCCGGCCTGACGGTTCACCTGACCATGATCATCGGCTATCCCTGGGAGACCATGCAGGACGCCCTGCGTACCTTCAATCTGGCCCGGGAATTAATGCAATCGGGCAAGGCCGATCTGTTACAGGCCACCGTCCTGATCCCCTACCCCGGCACCCCGCTCTGGGAAGAGGCCCGGCAAAACGCATGGTTCCTGTTCGATCCCGAAGATTATGAACGTTATGACATGCGCGAACCGGTATTGTCCACGGCTGACTCCGACGCGCGCCGGGTCGCGGACATCTGCGGACGGACTTACACGGTATTCCTGACCCCCCGCTACCTGTGGTCCCGGCTGAAAAGCATCCGCAGCCTGGAAGACCTGCAACTCAACCTGCGCGGCATTCCGGCCGTGGTGGGACACCTGCGCGAATACATATTTGCACCGTAAGAACGCTGTATTTACGGACAATCTTGAAAGCATCAACAAAAATATCCTACGCCGACCGGCATCCTGATTCCCATTTTTTGCGGAGAAGTTGGAGGGTTTTGCTTCGTCAAAACCATTTGCGCGTGGACTACCAGGCCCGGCGCCCGGTCAACTTGACCGTGAGCCAGGCGGTCCCATACAAAACCGTGGTAATCCAGGCCGTGGGCAGCCACTAGAGCCACAATGGTTCGCGATGCCGGACCGCCTTATACAGGGCATAGACCAGCGGCCACACCACGGTCAGATTAAGCAAGGCATGCCAGTATAATTTTCCACCGGCCTGATCCACCCAGGTCTGGCGTTCCCGGACGCGCGTGGAATGCTTCCAGGCACGCTTGAGTTTCTTGCGCAAAAACTGCCGGAAGCTGCTGAAATAATAATGATATACGCCATAGCCGTCCACCCGGCAGAAGGTGGCATTACCAGTCGATTGAATGTCCAATGAAAGCAAGCCTTCGCTAAAGACGCCTGTATCTGAAATAATATCATCGATCCTTTTACGATCATATATAAACCCATTAGCTCCCGTTGGGTAAACCGGCGCCGCATGGTACTTGCGGTAAGTTTTGCCGTCTTCGTCCACTCGGCCAATCTCGCGGGGCCGGGTGGCGATGCTGTAAGAGATGGGATCGTCAATATGCAGGCAGGCCGTCAAAAAATTACTGATGCCGTTCCAGTCCGGAATTTTAAGATAGACCGATTCAAACCCGAAAATGTCCGGATAAATATCAAAGGCATGCACAGCCGTGCTCAACCAATCATTCTGCACTATGGCATTATCGGCATCCAACAAACATACCAGACTGCCTGATGATGCAAGAAACGCAACATATTTTCCGAACTCGGCAATTACACGATCATTTTTGACAACTATCAGATTAATGTCATGCGTCGATTTCCATTCTTCAACCAAGGCAATTGTATCATCAACAGAGCCTGCATCAGCCAACACAATCTCAATGGCATCATGTGGATAATCCTGCGTGGCAATGGAATCCAAGCAGCGCCTGATACGCGT
>JAIVGW010000429.1 GCA_020201415.1 Lentisphaerota bacterium | reverse complement strand
GGTACGTGACGCCGGAAGGCGAACGCCTGGCGCGCGCGCGTATCTGGTTATATCTGGCGGCCGGCAGCCCCGTCATGCGCCTGACCCATTCCCTGGTATTCACCGAGGATACCAACGAGCTGTGGGTGCGCGACTACGGCATTGAATTCTGTACTCCCGACGCGCCTCAGGCGGCGGCCTTCGCCCTGGGCGAGACGGATAACGGTAAGGTCATTGAGGTTCAGCCGGGTGCCGGCGAGGCCTACCTGCTGCAGGACACCTACCCGCATTTTTTCCAGACCGAGGCGCGGGCGGTGGTTGCCCTGGCGCCGCAGCCGGGAATGGCGGACTTGTTGACCCCGAAAAAACCTGTTGCATCTTTCTGGTCACACGAATGGATGGGCGCGGGCAAGGTGGCGCGAGACTGGGCAGACGCCCGGTTTGCCGACTACGGCATGACTCTGGTCATGCCGCACCTGTCACGCCGGTTCCCCAAGGATCTGACGGTGGGCGCGCATGGCTTGCGCGCGGCTTTCTGGTCCGGGCGCAGCGGCCGCGAACTGGATTTCCGGTCGGTCACCCTGGTCAATGAATATTGGCAGGACTATGCCGGGCGGGCGCCGGGCGGACCGTTGGGGCTGGCGGAGCAGCCCAGCAATGCGCAGGGCGCTGCGCGCACGCATGAGCTCTGGCTGATTCCACGCGCCGATCCCCGCGCTCTGGACGGGGCGCTGGTGCGGGCGCAGGCGGCGGTGAATCCGCCACTGGTGCAGGCCGATCCGGTCTGGTTGACCTCCACGGAGGCTATCGGCTGGGAAATGCATCCCCGGGATCTTGAGCGTTTCTCCGGGCAGGAAGAGGTGATTGCCGCCTACTGGCGTCAGTTGGAAGCTTCGCGCGCTTCACGCAATTTCAATGGCTTCATCGATTTTGGCCGGCACCTGACCATTCGTGGGCTGGGCCAGTTCTTCCGGCTCTCCCGGCTGGTGGATTACGGTCTGCGCACGCATGTCTGGGGCCTTTACGCCCGCAGTGGTGAACGCAGCTATTACAATTATGCCCACGGTTTTAACCGGTTTGCCGGCGACCTGGAAATGGCTAATTACGATACGCCGCAGAAATTCAAGGGCGGATTCAGCTCAGGCACTGACATCAGCCTGCCGCATTACTGGGGCGATCGCACCACGCTGATCAGCGGGGTTACCGGGGATGACATCGGCAACTGGATGCTGGAGTATTACCTGACCGGCGATGCCTATGCCGCCGACCGGGTTGACTTGCAGGCGGAGGCTTTTCTGCAACATTGGAACCAGCAGTCTGCTGATATCCCGGAGTTGATCCGGCGCGGCGACGGCGGGTTCGCCTATGTCCGCCGTCTGACCCGGCTCTACGAATGGACCTGGAACAAGACTTTCGCTGATTGGGCGCGGGATTGGATGGTCCATCTGATCGATTTCGACGTGCCCAACGCCATCACCGATTCCATCAGACACGGTCCGCTTTACAAGGTTGACCGCAATCTGTTTTACATGAGCTATTACTATAGCGTTACCGGTGATGAGCTGGCCAAGCGGGCCATCTTGCAGGCCCTGGATTACAAATACCGGTTCTGGCGTTTCCGTATGGCCTTCGGCGCTCAGGCCTATCCGGCAATGATGTATGCCCTGGCTTACCGCTGGACCGGCAATCCCAATTACCTGCGCGTGGTTGGTTATACCATGCGTTGCGGTCTGGCGCGGCCGTTGGACAGTTCCGCTAATGTCCACAACAACATGCATCCGACCATGGCCTTGCCGGCGGCGTTGGCCCTGTTGGCGGAGATTGACGAACCGATCGATCCCTTCCCGGTGGTCACCTGTTTCCATGAGCTGGACGGCAGCCGTTTACTGGTGCGTGTGGCCTCAGACCAGGCGCCGGTGTTTCTGCGCTGTGCTTTCAGCATGGACAAGGCCTTTCAGGAGCCTGAGGTCAATTTGCGGGCCTGGCAAGCCGGCCGCCCCGGCGATGCGGTTGCCGCGGAAATGAAGATCAAACGTGAATTCGCTTTCCAGCCGTCCGCTGGTAATCGGGCCAATCCCCGCTCCTGGCATCTGGAGATTACACTGCCGGAATCGCTGGCGCCAGGATTGTATCNNNCCACGCGGGTGGATGTGCTGGAGTCGACGGCGCCGGAAACGGCGGTTTATGCGCCTGAGGGCTTCCGCCTGTTGGGCGATCGTATGCCGGACTATTTCCGGGTGGCGCCCGGCACGGAAACCCTGGATCTGTTTCTGGGCGTGCCTATGACGATATACCGTCCTGATGGTGAGCCGGTGCTGGTAGCCTCTCCGGACGACCTGGGCCGACGGGAAATTGCCGTGGATGGTCATCATGGTGTGTGGTCGGTGAGTTCGGCGGAATCCGGTATGGTGCGCCTGTTCAATGTCGAGCCGGTCTTTTCACGTTCGCCGCGTTGGCTGGCGACGGGGGCTGACGCTACTCCGGCGCCGCGTTTCAAGCCGCCTACGGATGAGATGGCCTTCGTGCCCGGATTGCTGGGGCAGGCCCTGCACCTGCCCGGCGCCCAAACCATGCATTATGCGCGTGGCGAACCGGTGGACGGGCGGTATGCGCAATTTCCCGGCGCTACCGGCACGGTGGAATTCTGGTTCCGTCCCAATTGGTCTTCGATCGATGTGCCGCTTAGGGGCGGGCTGGGATTCAATGACCGGTATTTTCTGCGCGCCGGTTCGCATGACCTGCAATATCGCCGTGGACGGGATCGGAGCGGCGAAGTTGCCTCACTGAACCTGTGGGCCTACGGCAATGACTCCAATGCCGGGTTCACCGGCCGGTTCTGGTTCGAAGCCGGTGAATGGTACCACGTGGCTTTCACCTGGCAGACCCTGGAGGGCGAGCCCGGTACGGACGGACAATATGCGGTCTATGTCAACGGCGATCCGCTGCCGCCCGATCAAGCGCGCCCGGGCGGCAATCACGGGACCGCCCATTACTGGCCGGGCCGCGTAAACGGCTCCTTGCCGTTCTTCCGGCGTGAAGCCGATGAGCAGATTATCATCGGGCCGGTGAACGGCACCCTGGCGCAGTTGCGTGTTTCCGATGAAGTGCGTTATAGTGCCCCTTTCACGCCGCCGGAGACCTTGCCGGCGCCTGACCGGAACACTCTGGTCCAGTTTGCGCTGGATGGTGATTTCCAGGGAGTTGACGGCAGCGGCCGGACGCTTGAGCTAACTTCTCCGGCCGGTAGCTCGAAACGTCGTTG